>CALELC010000154.1 GCA_937904535.1 uncultured Planctomycetaceae bacterium | reverse complement strand
AAGTCATTTCCGTCGCGAGGCCATCATGACCACCCGCCGCCAGTTTATCCACCAAGCCGCGACCGCCGCGACAGCGCTGTCGATCGGTTTGTGTGCTCGCCCCTTTGCCCTCGCTCAAGAAGCCGCCGAGGCCCCACAGCCGCGGCTCCGCAAGACGCTCAAGTACGGTATGGTCCGCGTCCCCGGCACACTCGCCGATCAGTTCGTCGCCGTCCGCAAAGCTGGCTTTGAAGGGATCGAACTCGATGCTCCGGGATTCAAGATTCCCGAAGTCAAAGCCGCGATGCAGATCTCGGGCTTGATCGTCGACGGCACGGTAAACGTCGACCACTGGAGCGTTCGCCACAGCGATCCCGATCCCGAGGTCCGCGCTGCGGCACTGCGAAGTGCCATCGAAGGTCTGCGGGCCACGGCGGCGGTCGGCGGTGACACGATGCTGCTCGTCCCTGGCCACGGCAAAGACGGTTCGCAAGCTGAAGTGTTTGAGCGAGCGCTGGCCAACATCAGCCAAGCGTTGCCGGTCGCAGAAGAAGTCGGCGTCAAAATCGCCATCGAAAACGTCTGGAACAACTTCCTCTACGATCACGAAGGGGGCACCGATCAAACCGCGGATGAACTGGCCCGCTTCATCGACGCCTTCGATTCCCCCTGGGTCGGTGTGCAGTTCGATATCGGCAATCACTGGAAGTTCGGCGATCCAGCGGCATGGATCCGCACCCTCGGCAAGCGGATCGTCAAACTCGACACCAAGGGTTTTTCACGCAAAGAAGACAAGTTCACCACTATCACGGAAGCAGACATCGACTGGGCCAGCGTTCGACAAGCGCTTGCCGACATCGACTTCCGCGGATGGGTCGCTGCCGAAGTCCAGGGCGGTGACTTTGAAAAACTCAAAACGATCAGCCGCGAACTCGACGAAACGTTGGTCGGCGCGTGAGCTGTCATGTCAGTGTGATGCCCGCTGAGATCGTTCACTGGCTCCGTCCGGAGTCCGGTGGCGTGATCTTTGACGGGACCTTTGGCGCCGGAGGACATTCGATCGCCTTGGCTGAACGCTTGCCCGAAGGCGGGCGGGTGCTGGCGGTCGATCGCGATCCGGCCGCCGTCGCGGAGGCCGAGTCGGCTATTGGCACGCGGCCGATCGAAGTCTACTGCGGCAGCTACCACCGTTTGGACCGCGTTCTCAAGGCCGCCGGAGTCGCGGCGGTCGACGGCGTGGTGCTCGACCTGGGATTATCGAGCGACCAACTGGCGGACCGCGACCGTGGCTTCAGCTTCGCCGCCGACGGCCCACTCGACCTGCGGTTTGACCCTTCCAGTGGCCCTTCCGCGAGTGATTTCCTCGCTTCGGCGACCGAACAGCAGATCGCTGACACCATCTATCAGTTCGGCGAAGAACGCTACAGCCGGCGGATCGCCAAGCAAATCGTGCTGCGCCGGCAGCAGCGGCAAGCGGTTCGTAAGGTCGCGGATCTGGTGGAGATCTGCCGTCGCTGCGTGCCGCGCAGTAAGAATCACGACATTCATCCGGCGACCCGCACCTTTCAGGCGCTGCGGATCGCAGTCAATGAAGAGCTCTCGATCTTGCAGGCGGCACTGAAGCTGATTCCGAACTTGATGAATCCCGGCGGCCGGCTGGCAATCATCAGCTTCCATTCGCTCGAAGACCGAATTGTCAAGCAAGCGTTTCGCGACGATCCGCGGCTGGAGGTTTTGACCCGCAAACCGCTGCGCCCGACCGACGCCGAAGTCGATGCCAATCCCCGCAGCCGCAGCGCTAAACTCCGCGTGGCCGAGCGGCGACAGGACTGACGAACGCTCAGGTGCCTGTTCGAGCTATCTCCTGCCATGCGGGACCTCGAGCAGTACATCTTGTCCCATCGCCACGTCCCAGCCCGACGCCTAGCCGCAACCGGCTACCGTCCGCTCCGCAGGCAGCTTAGGGAGCGTGAAATCGCTGCTCTCGGTTGTTGCCCCAGTTCACAGCCACTGCGGAACCGACCGGCGCTCCGACCTCCATCGAGCTCAATCCCTTTCGCATCAAACCAGCGGAACTTCTGCTCAGTGGGCAGGTTTAGAAATTTCTCCCGCAGCCAGCATCGCAGGTTCGGTTCCGCCTGCACCTCGAAGGGCTGTGGTCTCCCGTGCCGGTCTCACTCATCATTGCCTGGCTGCCCCTGTTCTGCAGTCCCGCACCTACCGCAGTCGAGGCAACCTGCCCCCCTCCGGCCAGCAGACGCTCTCCCGTGATAAAAGCTGGAACCGTGATATCCCGCTGTGATATTTCACGGACGCCCGCGATTTTGCCATCGATTTGAGTCAAAACCGCCAAAAAGACAGCGTTTCAAACATCTTTCAGCGGCTGGCACGGCAATCGCGATTTCGCAACTTCGCAGGGATGGAAGGAGATCGCAGCGCGAGCGAACGGCCAACCTGACCGTATCAGTGCTGTGACAAAAGGGCTCTTCGAGATTGCAGGATTATTAGCATGACCAAACCAATTCAGCGGAAACAGACTCGCGGTTTCACACTAGTAGAACTCCTGGTGGTAATCGCCATCATCGGAGTGATGGTCGGCCTCTTGCTGCCCGCCGTTCAGGCCGCAAGAGAAGCAGCTCGAAGAATGCAGTGCTCCAACAACCTCAAGCAGATCGGGTTAGCAACGCATAACTTTAGCGATACCTATCGTACCCTCGTGCCAGCGTTCATTGGGGACAACAGTGAAAGTGAATCCCTAAATAGTTGGCCAACCTGGGGCGCTAAGTTGCTGCCGTTTATCGAGCAGGCGAATGTATTGGATCTGTGGGACCAAAAGCGGCTGATTGGACATCAGCCCGCCGCGGCCTATCAGACGAAGATTCCATCCTACCTCTGCCCCTCGCGGCCCGAGTCCGTGTTGTCGATCAACGACTTCCAGATCGCTGACGGCACCAAGCCCGGCGGTGCGCTGAGCGACTACGCCGCCGTCTTTGGTACTCACGCAGCGTTCACGGACTCCGACGGCGCGATCATCCCCGCCCGACAGATCAAGATCACCGTTGATTCGGTCGGCCCCTTGCTAGAAGAGTTTGGCGGCGCTACCCGATTTGCGGACATTATCGACGGCACCAGTAACACTACGATGTTCGGTGAAAAGTCGATTCGCCCCAACTCGCTTCGCGGCAAGAACGAGGACCGCAGCATTTACAGCCAACTGCGAAACACGCAGCGGCGGATGATGGGGATCAGTTTCCGCAATGGCGACCGTCGCCCGCTGCTGCCGCCGAACAATCAGAACATTCCGTTCGCCAACAACAGCTTCGGTGGTCCGCACCCGGGAATCACAAACTTCGTCTTCGTCGACGGCAGTGTTCGTGGGGTTTCGATCACAACCGACATCCACGTCCTGACCGCCATCGCCACTCGAGCAG
>CALELC010000153.1 GCA_937904535.1 uncultured Planctomycetaceae bacterium | reverse complement strand
GGGTGGCGGGGATTCCGTCCGCCGGAACCGCGAGATTTTGCTGCAGCTGCAATGCATCGAATTGGATGGCAATGGGTTCCTCACTCAGCGGCTTCCCGGTGATCGCCAGCGTGGCTTCGGCCATGCCATAGGCCGGCGTGAGCGCGGAGCTCTGCAGTCCACAAGCTGCAAATCGCAGCGCAAATCGCTGCAGCGTCGCAGCCCGGATCGGCTCTGCGCCGCTGATGGCGACCCGCAGGCTAGACAAGTCGAGCGACTCCAGGACTTCGTCTCCAACCTTCCGCAGACACAGCTCATAACCAAAGTTGGGGCTGGCCGTGGTGGTACCGCGGTAGTCCGAGATCGCCTGCAGCCACGCCGCTGGCTGCTGCACGAACGATGTCGGGCTCATCAGGACGCTGCGCCGGCCAGCGAACATTGGCAACAAAAGGCCGCCCACAAGCCCCATATCGTGGTACGGTGGCAACCAAAACACGCACACCGCGTCGGGCACATGGTAAGCCGCATAGATCTGCTGGGCATTGGCCAACAGGTGACGATGCTGAAGCGCTACACCGCGCGGCTGCCCGGTGGTGCCGGAGGTGTACTGGAGAATCGCCAGATCGTTCCGGTGTGGCGTCTCATGCTTATAAGTCTCAGCCAGTGACTCATCGATTCGATCACTGCGAAGGACTGCCTGCTTGCAGAGATCACCAAGCGGGCCGGCGTCCGTGTCGTCTTCTGCCGAACTCCCTGCAATCAGCGCGTCGCGGCTCGTTAGCAGAATCGTCGCGTCGGCATCCCGCGTAATCGCCTGCAACCGTGGCAAGGTGTGCTGCAGCCGGAAGCCGTCGAGCGGATACACCGGCACAGCGACCATGCCGGCATACATACACGCAAAGAGTGAGGTGATGTACTCGAGTCCCGGCTGCTGCACGATCAAGACGCGCTGGCCCCGCTGGCCGCTGGCCGACAGCGCGGCAGCCAGCGCCCGCACTCGCCGATCGAGCGTCTCATAACGAATCGTCTCTGCCTCACCACGTCCTGGTGCCAGGAACGTATAAGCCGGCTGATCACCATAACGTTCCGCGCGCCACCGCCCAATCTCAACAAACGATGCCAGCCGCGCCGGAGGCGGTTGATCGGCTTGGATCGAGGGAAGATGATCAGTGATGCCCATAGGGACGACCAGCGAGAGGGAGGAATCGGCTAAGAATGCGGAGCTGTTCGTTCGCTACCCATGTGAATATGACGTTGTCCAACAAGCCCATCGGAAAGTTGACTAACCGGACTGGCGTTAAGTCCGTTCCAGATTGGGCAAAGTAGAGATCCTGCGGAAAACGTACCAATCATTCAGATTGTTCCGCCTAGCCGACGCCTGTGGAAATGATTTTCCAGCTGTGGCAGTGAGCGGCGGACGCTGGAGAAGTTCTGATTCCACAGCAACGGCGAGAGAGGTTATCGATGACGATTTCGAAGCTACGGTGCTGGTTGCCATTGAGCCGCTGGCACCGTTCTCGCTTTCCCCCGTCTGCGATGGGGACGATCGCGACGATTGTGTGGCTCCTCTCATCCACGCCGACATTTGGTCAGCCCGTGGCCAGGCCGACGAAAATTGCCGACGGCGTCATGGTCGACGGCGAGCCACCGGCGCCGTGGTCACACCGGGTCTTATTGGCACGTCCACGCGTAGCGGCAGGCGATACCAATGATCTCGCCGAGATCGTGAAGGAGAACGCGGAACTCTTGAGCTTTGTGCTCATGGCGCGGGTCGAACCGACGGCCGGCGAAGATCCGCCGGAACACGTGCTGCGCGATGTAGGCGTTGGACTGGCGGCGAAGATCGATGGGCGGCTGCGCGTGGTGACGGGACCGGTCGCGGCGGGTCAACAACCGCTGCGGAGCGTCCACCTCGGGTTCATCGCGAATCGAGTGGTGGCGTCTGCGGAGCAGTCGCTCGACGCGATGCGGATCATCGTGCGGCGAACGACCCTGGTGATCTTTGATTCTCCCGCAGTGCTCCATCTGCGAGGAGCCAATCGGGACGCGGTTGTTCGCTCGATGATCTGGATCGAACCCGACAGTGGCAAAGTTCATCACGCCCTCTGGGCGCTGCGGAAGGGCAACGACCGCGCATGGGAACTGGCGCTGGACCAGGGCGTTTACCTGCCGGTGCCGTTTGAGGAGGACCGCATCCTGCACGTCGACGGCAATCAATTTCGCTTTGGAATCCCAACGGCAACCGCGTTTGGACTAGCGTCGTTGCCACCGGGTTTAGCGTTCTCGCTCGATGGCAATCTTGGCGAGATGGCCTGCCGGTCATCCTATGACGAAGCCGCTCTGGGCGAGTTAGCGGCGGGATTAATCGCCGCGCTGCGCCACCGCAGTGATCCCTGAACGGATTAAACGGTTGAAGGGATTAGCCGATTGAATGCTGTCGCCGACATACCCTTGTCCCCAACGCCGTCTCGACCGATCATACGGAGGCAATGAGGCGAGGGAACGACATTTCACACGTTTTTAACCCACACAGGAGTTGATCTTCATGGCCGTTCTTGTACAGCAGCAAGCGCCGGATTTTAAATGCAAAGCCGTCATGCCCGATGGCTCCTTCAAAGACGATTTCTCGCTGGCCGATTATCGCGGCAAGTACGTGCTGCTGTTCTTCTACCCGCTGGACTTCACGTTCGTCTGTCCAACGGAAATTATCGCCTTCAGCGATCGCAACGAAGACTTCAAGGCGTTGGGTGTGCAGATTATCGGAGCGTCGATCGACAGCCATTTCTCGCACCTCGCTTGGCGGAACATTCCGCGGTCACAAGGCGGCATCGGAGACATTCAGTATCCGCTGGTAGCCGACCTCAACAAGCAGATTGCGCGTGACTACGACGTGCTGACCGATGAAGGCGTGGCGCTGCGTGGCCTGTTCTTGATCGACCGGGATGGCATCGTCCGCCACCAAGTCGTCAACGACCTGCCGCTGGGCCGCAGCGTCGACGAAGCGTTGCGAATGGTCAAGGCGCTGCAATACTTCGAGCAGAACGGCGAAGTTTGCCCGGCGAACTGGAAAGAGGGCAGCCGCACGATCAAGCCCGGCGTCAACGAAAGCAAAGAGTTCTTCGGCGCCGAGTACAGCGGCAGCTAGCCCGAGTTGACAGCAGAGCTATCTGCTTAGGAGTGACATTGTTTTGACTCGCACGGCGATCCTTAGTGACATTCATGGCAACTTGGCGGCGCTAGAGGCCGTTTTGGACGACGTGCGATTGCAACAGGTAGACGAAATCGTCTGCCTGGGCGATGTCGTCGGCTATGGACCGCATCCGCGGCAATGCTTAGATGCCTCGATGAAGTTCGCATTTACGGTCCTGGGCAACCACGACAGCAGTGCGATCTTTGATCCTGAGGGATTTAACACGACGGCTGAACAGGCCATCTTTTGGACACGCAAGCAACTGCACACGCCCGAAGATCCCGAGGCCTGCCGTCGCCGATTGGAGTTCATTTGCAAGATGCCGCGCGTTGTCCAGCGCGACGGCTTGTTGTTTGTCCACGGATCGCCCCGTGGTCCCACCAGCGAATACGTTTTCCCAGAGGATGCACAAAATCCGAAGAAGATGGAAAAGCTGTTCTCGCTGATCACCCACGCTTGTTTTCAGGGGCACACCCATGTCCCGGGGATCTTCTCGAGCGATGCTCGCTTTATTCGCGGGGAAGATGCCGGCGAACGGTTTCCAATCGCCAAGGACACCAAATGGATGATCAATGTCGGCAGCATCGGACAGCCGCGCGATGGCGACCCCCGCAGCTGCTACGTGATCCTGGAAGATCATCATGTGACCTTCCGCCGTGTGCCGTACGACATCGAGCGCACGGTCGCAGCGATCGAGGCTGAACCGGATCTCGACAATTCGCTCGGATACCGCCTGCGCGAAGGACGCTGAGGCGCCGATTCCACAGCGGCCTGCGGCGCTTTTTGAATTTCGGCCAACGAGCAGACACGCCGGGTCTTTCGACCCTGCCGACTCGCTCAGCCTGCAGCGGCGTTTGAGCCGCGCGGTTCTAGCGGCTTCAGCCAGCCCCCTCCCGCGGCGATCTAACCGGAGAGGCTTAAACGCCTCTCCTCCTCAGTTAGCTCTGCTTGCGTGTCAGTGGCCTTCGTGGGCTCACTCCGGCAGCGGTGTCAGACCGGCTTCGACGCTCTCGGCAACCGACGTGTCCTCGGGCGGCACGCGGACGATTGCGACCAGGCTGTCACCTTCCTCAACGTTCATCAGCCGGACCCCTTGGGTATTGCGTCCAATGATGCTGATGTCGGCGGCAGCGATCCGCTGAATCTTGCCCTTGGCGGTCATCATGAAGATTTCGTCGTCGTCATTGACCCGCGCGATCGAGATCACTTTGCCATTGCGGGCGCTGGTGCGGATATCACGAACCCCCTTCCCGCCGCGGCGCTGCGTGCGGTAGCGTGCCGAGCTCGACGGCGATTCATCGTTCGCCTCATCGCTACTGCCCGCCGATTCGCCGTCTGCGTCATCTTCCACGACTGCGTTGGGACCGAAGTAAGTGCGTTTGCCGTAACCGTTTTCGCACACCGTCAACAGGGTGGCTTCCGGGTCGGCGACGACCATCCCCACAACCGCGTCCCCCTTGGACAGCCGGATTCCGCGAACTCCCGAAGTATTCCGTCCCATGGGACGTGCATCGCGTTCGTTGAAGCGGATCGCCATGCCGCTGGCCGTGACCAACACCACTTCGTTTTCCGGTCCGATAACCGCGGCATCGATCAATGAGTCGCCTTCGCGGAGCTTGATGGCGATGATCCCACCGCGTTTGGGCCGGCTGTACTGTTCCAGCGGTGTCTTCTTAATCAACCCATCACTCGTGGCCATCATTACGAAGTGCCCCGGCTGGTTGAAATCGCGGATCGCCAGACACTGGGCAATCTGTTCCCCCGGCTCCAAGTTCAGCACATTGACGATCGCCCGGCCCTTACTGTCACGCCCCAGTTGTGGCAGGTCATAAACCTTCTGCCAGCGGACCTTGCCGGTCGTCGTCAAGAACAACAGGTAAGCGTGGGTGCTGGCGACGAACAGGTGTTCGATCGGATCGTCTTCGTCGGTTTTGGCTCCCTTGAGCCCTTTGCCGCCGCGTCGCTGAATGTTGTAAACGCTCGACGGAGTCCGCTTGATATAGCCGCGGTGGCTGATTGAAACGACCATCGTTTCTTCGGCGATCAGATCTTCCAGATCGATGTGGCCGAGTTCTTCGTGACTGATTTCGGTGCGGCGTTTGTCGCCGAAGCGGCGTTTGATCTCTTCGAGATCCTCACGGATGATGCCGTAAATCCGCTCCTGATGAGCAAGGATATCGAGGTAGTCGGTGATTTCGACGAGCAATTGGGCATGCTCATCCGACAGCCGTTCCTGCTCCAAGTTGACCAACTGGCCAAGCGTCATCCGTAAAATCGCATCGGCCTGGACGCTGGTCAGGGTGTAGCTCTCAGCGGCACCGCGTTCCTGCACAAAATTCGCATAGCCGGCATCGCCCAGTGCCCGCTGCATCAGCGGCGCTGGGCAGGCGATCGCCATCAACCCTTGTTTCGCTTCGGGCTGCGTGCGACTGGAGCGAATGGTGCGGATCACTTCGTCGATGTTCGCCAGCGCCAGCAACAAGCCTTCGACCGTGTGCTTGCGGCGGCGAGCGCGGGCGAGCAGGAACTGAGTTCTGCGGCGGATCACCGTGACCCGGTGGCGGATGAACTCCTGCAATAGTTCCTTGAGCGTCAGCTCCCGCGGCTTCCCGTCGACCAGTGCAAGCAGGATCACCGAGAATGTGTCCTGCAGCGGCGAGAACTGGTAAAGCTGATTGAGCACGACCTCCGGATCTGCGTCGCGTTTGAGCTCAATCACCAAACGCACGGGTTCCTTCAGATCGCTTTCGTCGCGGATCCCGGAAATCCCTTTGATCTTGTCGCCATTGACCAGCGACGCGATTTTTTCGATGACGCGGTCGCGGTACTGCTGGAACGGAATCTCCGAGACAATGATCCGAGAGCGGCTGCCCTTGGACTCTTCGATGGTGCAGCGTGCCCGGACGACGATCGTGCTCCGACCGGTCTTGTATCCGCGGCGGATCCCGGCGCGGCCACAAATGATCCCGCCCGTGGGGAAATCCGGCCCCGGCACGATCTCCATCAATTCGTCGATCGAGACGTCGGGGTCGTCGATCAACCGAATCAACGCATCGCAGATCTCCGTCGGGTTGTGTGGCGGAATGCTCGTCGCCATCCCGACCGCGATGCCATTAGCACCGTTGATGAGCAAGTTCGGGAACCGGCTTGGCAGCACCGTTGGTTCGGTCCGCACCTCGTCGTAGGTCGGAATGAAATCAACCGTATCGAGCTTCAGGTCGTCCAGCATGCTCGCCGCGACGGCGCTGAGCCGAGCTTCGGTGTACCGCATCGCCGCCGGCGGCAGACCAGCGATGCTGCCGAAGTTACCTTGCTTGTCAATCAGCAAGGATCGCATGTTCCATTCTTGAGCCATCCGCACCAGGGTCGGATAGATCACGCTCTCGCCGTGCGGGTGGTAGTTACCCGAGGTGTCGCCGGAGATCTTGGCGCACTTGACCCGCTTTGCACCGGGGCCCAAGTTGAGGTCATTCATCGCCACGAGGATCCGCCGTTGACTCGGCTTCAACCCGTCGCGAACGTCCGGCAGCGCCCGGCTGACGATCACGCTCATCGCGTACGTCAGGTAACTATCGCGCAGCTCGTCCTGAATCGGCAGGTCGAGTAAGCGAAGAGCGCCCGCGCCACGGTAGGGCCGGTCACCCTCGCTGCCGTTGCCATCGCTGCCGGGAATCGCTGGGGGAAGATCGTTGCCGTTGTTTTCGCCGTCGGATGACAAGGAGTTTCCTCTCGCGCAAAAGACCACCGGCAGGGCTGAGAAGTGCCGGCCTAGAAGCTATCTAGTGTACTCGCTGGGCACTGCTATCACAACGGGCCGGACGGCTCATCGCACGTGCGCAAGCCTCTGGAATCACACAACTTGCGAATCAATCCCCACCCGCCGGGCCAGGGTTGCTCGGCCAACCCCGGCAACCTCCTCGCAGCACCTGCCCGACCAGCGCTTTCCACGACTTGAAACGGTGGTCGCAAAGCCACGAAAACGTCATCGCCAGGCTTCACGCGTCCGGTCGACTCGCTTCTATGCAAGCGCCTTAAGTCTCGGCCGGCCCCCGGCCATCTGCCGGCTGCCCTTGCGTCATCGACTCGTGCTCGCCACTGACCGGCTGCCGAGCGTGATTCGACCGGCTGCCTTTGGGCGTCGGCGGAGGCCGGTGTGCTGCGGAGGCGATCACCGCGTCATCTTCCCCGTTGCGGCTGGCGGTAGCTATCCGTGTCGCTGGTCCGTCGTGCTCCGTCGAGTTGCCCGCTGAGCCAGGCTGCGTTTCTGAACTCTCTGGCGTCCCGCCTTCAGGGGCCGGCGTCCGCGGGCGGAACCAACGTCCTAAGGGGCCCGCAAGCATCGCAGGGAACAAGAGCAGGTCGCCCACCATCGCGGTGACGAGCAACACCAGCATCAACGTCCCGAATCGCTGAGTCGGAGTGAACGTGCTCAGGGCGAACACATACAGCCCCAAACCACCGACGACGGTCGTCTGCGTCATCGCCGGGCCGACTCGACGATAGGTCTCGATGATTGCCTCGATCCGCGAGTAGCCCCGGTCCAGATACTGCCGGAACCACGTCAGAAAGTGGATCGTGTCGTCGACTGCCACCCCCATCGCCACCGATGCGGTCATCATCGTGCCGATGTCGACCAAGGTCCCGGAATGGCCCATCAATCCGAAAATCACAACCACCGGGAATAGGTTGGGAAGCATCGCAATGAATCCCGCCACCGAACCGACTGCCAAGCTGCGAGGGCTGAGGAACGAGCTCGGGAACCGGCCCGGAATCAACAGCAGAATCATCACGAAGGCAATCAGAAAGAATGCCAGCACGGTCGATTCGATCAAGCTCTCCAGCAGCGTCCGCTGCGCCTTGTAAACGACCGGCACAATGCCCGAATACACCGCTTGCAATGGACCCGCGTTT
>CALELC010000152.1 GCA_937904535.1 uncultured Planctomycetaceae bacterium | reverse complement strand
CGACAGCATTTGGCAATCGCAAATCGGCTAGCCGATTCGCAGCAGATTTTCGACGGCAGCGATCGCTTCCTTGGCGGGAATGCTCTTGGGACCGCGGCCGCCAACCGGCTGATTGTTCTTCAGCCAATCTTCGACGCGCCGCTGAGCGGCGATCACCGTGCTGTGATTGCGGTCGCCGTAATAGCGGCCGATCTCGGCAAACGCCGCCGTGGTGTGCTGACGCGACAGGTACATTGCCAAGATTCGCGGCTGACTGACGTTGCGTGCTTTGGAGCCGCCCTTCAGTTCGCCCAGCGGCAAACCAAAAGCGGTACACACCGCCCGCTCGACGTCTGCCAAGGCAACCGCTTTGGCACCGCGCTGCAGCAAGTCACCGGCATGAGTCGTGATTTCCTCATGAGTCGGCATTCGGCGATACATCCGCTGCAACATCGACACCAGCTGCGACACCCCCTGGATCACGCGGCCATCACCGATGGTGCGCTCAGCCAACATATCGATCGTGGCCTCATCCCAGGGCAGGAAGCTCTGCTGGGCATAGCGTTGATAGAGATTTCGGCGAAGCTGCAGTTCCATCGGGTTGATGCCACACACCAAACCGCTCGACATTCGTCCGGCGAGGTCACTGCTGAGCCCTTCGATCTCCAGCGGCTGGCGATCGCCAGCAAGCACCAACGGCCGGCCGCGCGACAGCACGGCGTCAACGGTGTACAGCATCTCGCGCAGCGTCGCACTCTTGCCGCCGAGAAACTGAATATTGTCGATCAACAGCGCGTCGACGTCTCGGTACCGCTTCCGAAACGCCGGTAAACCGGTCCCGCGGACACAACTGAGGAAGTCATTCGTGAACTCCTCCGCGGACATCAAGATCACGCGCGACAGCCGATGCCGAGTCCGCAATTCATGGCGAATTGCCGACAACAAATGCGTCTTCCCGGTCCCCGTCGCTCCCCACAAACACAGCGGAGCCGAGTTGATCGGACTGGCGGTGAGCATCTGAGCGGCTGTGGCCGCGAGCGTATTGCTGGTCGCAGTCAGGAACGTGCCAAAAGTCATCGGCAGCCCTCGTCCAGCAGGAGCCTGCGGCCGCCGGTCGGACACCTCGGTACCGTTGACGAGGCCACCGACCTGCACAGCGTCGTCAGCCGGACCCGTGGTGACACGAATCGACCGTCGCGACGGCCCGCTCGCGGTTCCACGATTCTCAGTAGGCGGAGCGATAGTGGTTGCACGAGCGGATTGACGAGGAGTCGCTGGTCGATGAGCAGGATTCGATCGCCCCGAACGGCGAGGTTCGGTGGCAGCGGCCAGCAACACATCGGCCAGTGCGGCGGGTCCCGAAGTGGAAACTCGGCCGTTAGGTCGACGCGTAGAGATACCGCCTTGGGGTGTTGTTTCGGCTGGCGAACGGCGACTCGCCAGCGTTTTCCCCGCGCTCAGCCCCGGTTTCTCGGCCACTGGGCCGGTTACGACCGCTGCGCGGCTAACGTCAGTCGCGACGCTTGCTGCGGAGGCTGCCGCAGCCATGCCGCTGGGCCCCGCTAACCGCAATTGCACCGATACCATCCGCTGCAACACTTCGGCCGCCACGGACTCAACCGTTCGCAGGTAATTGCCGCGCAGCCGCTCCAGCGCAAACTCGCCCTCGACCAACAGAACCAGAGTCGTTGACTCAAAGACGAAACGAACACGATCTCCAAACCAGAGTCCGAAGCGTTCGGCGCCGATGCGTTGCTCGAGAACCTCCTTGATTGTTCCGATGACGCCCCTGTCATCAGGTTCCTGGTGCAACGCGCACATACCGGCAGCCAAAACCTCCCTCTTGGAAATCGACGCGGCCACAAAAAAGCAAACTGACTTCGGAACACGTAAGCCGAAAATGGTGACCCGCAATGCGGCGATAACGCAGCTGAAAGTTCCGTTATCTGCCGGTGCCTCGACCAAACTCGGCCCGCCAGCAGGGTCGCTAGCGGACGCTCATCCGTCATCGGCGTGAGAGCAGGATTCTAGATTAGCTAGCATTGATGTCAAACCGCTGCCCCGCTGCTGGCTGCCCCAGGCCCTGCGGCAACACGTCAACTCCGGCAACTGTCGGCGGTTTCTTGAACCAAAATTTAAAAATTGATTCGCGGCCACCGGCGCGACATCGAGTGGAAAAGCTGTTGTCGGTTGAGAGACTCGGTGCGATCCCCGGCGTGGCGACGCGGAAAAGCACGGGAAATGGCGTTAGACACGCCGTCCCCACACACTTTCCTGCGCGACATCCCGCCAGCCGTAGCGGTGGTAATTCGCTCGGGCCGGCCGGTTCTGTTGGTCCACCGCCAACATAATTTGCGCAGCTCCGATCTGCGTCGCGACTCGCACCGTTTCGGCTAATAGATATCCCGCAAGGCGTTTGCCGCGAAACTCCGGCCGAAGCCCCATATACGTCAATTCCAGAGCAACCTGTACATCTGGGTCGGCAACCCCGTCGAGAGTGGCCGTGGACTCGGCGTTCCTCGTCAGCACCAAGCAGCCTGCCCACTGTTGCCCGACCCGCAACAGTTTTGAGAGCCGGCGATCAAACGCTGGCGAAGTCCGGTAGCCCGCGACAATCTCCTCAGCGGAGCGAAAGTCGCTCAGGCGGGGACAATCGGCCGTGTCCGTAAAGGTATCGGCGGCAACCAACGCAAATATCGCTTCCCAATCGTCGCCGAGGGAATCGAGCGTGACCCACTGCAGCTCGGCTGGGGAAAACGCTAGATTGCCGGCTTCTGCCGCAGTTCGTTGTGCGGCTTGGGCGAAGGCGCTGGCAGGTAAGGCCATCAGCGACAGCTCGGCTAGCTGCTCAAAATCAGCCGCTTGCAGCAGCGTTGCTTGGGCCGGTTCATCGCAGGTCGCTTGCAAAAAGGTGATCCCCAGCGAACGCAGACGTTCCAGCACCGGTTCGAAGAGTGCTCGTATTAATTGTCGTTCATCGGCGTGTGCAGCAACGGGAGCGTTCGGACCGGTCGACGTAACGATTTGCTGCAGTTCTGCTGCTGATACGGTTTGCAGCAGCAACAGCGTCGCTGCACCAGCGGACTGCTCTGTAGCGATAACCGCGGCAATCCGCTCGCCGAGAGTGCCTGTTTCCCCTCGACACCAGGCGGTTCCGGCAACGATTTGATGGGCCTGGCCCGCCTGGACCCGCTGTGTCACCTGGCTAAGAATCCAGAAGGCGCGATCGAGCCGATAACGCGGCAGAGCCCACTGGAGGCACTGTGTCAGCTCGGAAGTCGGAACCAAGCAGCAGCAAAGTCCAGAAGGCGGCAGCATGAATGGCTCATTCAGCAGATAGATGAGATCGACGCGCGGTGCGAATTGCCCAGCGACCGACAGGGCGTCGTGGTAGTATACTGTGTCGTTCCGGCCGAGGGAACGGATTGGACGGGTTTGGCGGTTTCAGGGC
>CALELC010000151.1 GCA_937904535.1 uncultured Planctomycetaceae bacterium | reverse complement strand
CAAATTTTTCGGATTTCGTTGGGATTGCTGCTGAAGGCGAGTTGGCAGTGGTTGTCGAAGGTTCACCAGCTTGCCCAGCTCCGCCGCTCTGCGCTGCCAGCAGTTTCTCGACACGCAGCCAGGCAGCCGACGTGCAGACTCGTTGCGGCAGCCCCGGTAAGGTACTTATGGGACCGCCTGTGCTTCTGGGCTCCGATCTGCTCCGCAGGTGATCTTGGTTACTGAGAGGGGTTAAAGGGACGCGGCAGGAGGAACCAACTCGTCTCCGGATGCGGTTTGATCCGTCAACAGTACTTTTCTGGCCCATGGCAGTGCACAAAAGTTCCAGTTGGGATGTCGCTCTCGCGGGCTCCAAGCAGCGATTTCCCCTTTGGAGTCCCAGACGTAGAGCGTGTCGTCGGCCGCAAATAGCAAGCCGTTAACATTGCCTTCACCGCCCTGAAACCTGTCGATCCGCTCGCCGCTGTGACTGTCCCAGACTTCAATGCAGTTGCCCTGATTGACGGAATAATGGACGGTAGCCAGTCGAGTGCCATCTCGTGAAACCGCGATCGGGCCTTCCACCGGGCGAGCGATGCGCGAGTCGAGTGTCCGCAGCGCCCCGGTCTCGAGGTTCAGCAGACGCATCTCAGCTTCACGTCCATCCAGTACCAAGGCAACCCAAGAGCCGTCCATCGACCAGGCGGATTGCTCGATCGAGGCGTGCAAATCGTGAGCATGCTGTAACTCGCCAGTAGACACCTGCCACAGGGAAACTTGGCCTTTGTTGCTGACCAACAACAAACTTTGACTGTCGTCGGCAAACCGCAGCGACTCGACGGCACCACTGGGATGGGGTGTCCGCCGCAGCAATTCACCGCTGCTGGACTGCCAGATAAAGATGGACTCTGGATCCGCTGCGGCTAAAAACTGCCCATCCGGTGAACAGGCGAGTTCATAATTGACGCCATATTCGAGCCCGGTCAGTCGCTGCAGCGGCGCGGCTTGGGGGCGGGCTTGCCCCGTGAGGATGCTGCCATCGTAGCAGCCGACTGCAAATCGATCGCTCTGGGCGGAGATCACTAATTGCCGTGGATAGGAAACCGTCCCCAGCCGGATCGGATGTTCTGGATGCCGCATGTCATGCAGCACGATTTCGTTCTGCAGGCTTTCATCGCGCGACTTGCGCATATACACGATCCGCGACACGGCCCAGCGGCCCGTGTCGTTGATCGCAAAATCCCATACCCCTGCGGTGGCGACACCTGTTTTGGGAACATAGTCGATGCCCAAACGCCAGAGTACGAAAGCCTCGACCGCTAGCAGCACCGCAATGCCGCAGGCCATTGCGAAAGTCAGCCATGTAAACCGAAAGGCATGGCGGGCGAGCAGCTTTAATGATGGTTTGGCGATGTCCTCACTCATGGTCGACCTATCCTGGACTTAGCCCACACTGAGGTACAGCAACAGACCGAGTTGGAATCCTGCTAAGGCTCCCGTACTGGCCAGCGCCATCCGCGGACGCCACTGGTAAATCATCACTTGCCCGGCTCCGACCAACGATGTACCCAGCAATTTCACCAGCACGAATAACCACACGCTGCCTTGAGCGACTTCGAGCAGCCAACTGCCGACCGGATTGCGTTCGAACTCCTGGATCAAATCATCTAATAGCACCACCAGCATCGCATCGTGCACCGACACGGCGGCGATGAACAACAGCAAGCCCGCAAACAAGATCGATCGATAGGGGACACCTATCATGAAGGTTTGGAGAGACAGCCAACGATGGCCTTGGATCAACGTAAGCATGGAGTCAGGCAATCCTTTTGCAGCGAACTAACCGAAAACGGGGCGGGTCGCGGTGGGGCCGCAGCGCCAGCCATCCGCTGTGACCTACCGCGGTGGCCGGCCGAAACGCAAAGGTTGGACCAGAGGCTGAGCGCGGAGCGGCTGCAGACAAGCGGTTTTTGTTAAGGCGTCTGCCACTGCTCCAGAGTGACTACTTGCGGGGACTCAGATTTCCCTTGAGTTGCAGCCGTTTTGTTCTGCAAGTTAACATGCCAGCGCACGGAGCGAGGCAAGCGAAGTTATCCCCTGCTTATGCTTTAGGCAGCGGCGAGCGAGATGCCTGCAAGCGATGCAGCGCTGCGCACGGCACCGAGCGGTGCCTGCTGATAACCTGCCGCCCGGCAAATTTTCGTCGCCGCGGGCATGCGGCTAACTAGCCACGAAAGATCCAAAACCATGTGCGGAAATCACCGCCACGCCGCCCATCGCCGCTGGGCATTTGGATACCAAACTCGTTTTCCCCTGGCGGCATGCGGAAGGTGTCACCATCCAGGTACAGAGGCTGCCTCTCCCCTTGGCCCTCCAATGCCCAGATAAAGCTTCCCAGCAGCGTCAACCGTGCTAAGACGCGATCACCAAGGTTGAGCTGTGCCATCTGGTTGAACACGTTCCGCAGACCCCGCAGCGCAAACTGCGAGGGCATCCAAATGATTTGATTGGCATTCACATCGACATCCGCGGCCAGCACGACGGGCGTATAGCCTGCCACACTTTCTCGTCCCCAGACCTCGATCTGATCGCTTGTCAGGTTCACCGGCACTTCGACGGTCACAAAGCAGGTCGGTTCCCCGCGCTCCAGCGGGCGATCAAATACGGTTTTCGCATCCACATCGCGATCGCATTCGATCCGCAGCCCTTCTCGCAATTCATCAAGGGGCAACCGCATGCCAAGCTCTAGCGGACGCTGTGACACAAACACGCCTTTGACTTGCATGCCCGGCTGGGGAGCCGCGTCGCCGCCGGACAATTGTGCGGTGAAACGCACACTCGTGGGGGCGGCAGTACGGCTGACATCGCTGGCGAGAGAAGCCTCGAGTTCCTGCGAGGCCGAGGTGTTGCCGAGCGTCCAGCGGCACTGGGCCTGGCCGTCGCTGTCAGTGACAACTGGCCCGGCCACATCGATCGAGCCGTCGCCAGAGATCACGCGGAAGTTTACCGGGACCTCGCGCGCCGGTCCGCAGCGATTAGCGACCAGCACCACTAGCGGTTGCGGCAGTGTTTGTCCTCCACCCGCGAGTTGGGCATCGCCGCTCACTGGATGCAGGCTGACTTGGGCTGCCAGCGTATCGATTGCATCCTGTACGGTGACCTGCTCTGCCAGTCCAGCGCACTGGCCGGGCTGATAGGCGACGTGACTAGCGATGCTCAGGTTGGCATTGAACACCAGCGGTAGCGATACCGCGCTGCCCGCCGCATCGAGCAACCTGGCGATGACTTGCTGACTTGGGTGCGAGTCATCGAGGTAAAAATCAGCTTGGGCCAGCCCTGCGGCATCGAGCGTCACGATCGCCGAGTTTTCGGTCGGCGGATCGCCGGTGGCCACGACCTGTCCATCGCTTGGTGTAGCGGCGGTGTTTATCACCTCGAAGCGAACACGCCAAGTGTGAGCAAGGCAGTGCCCATTGGCCACGCCGACAATCAATGGCTGCGGCAGTTTGACAAGGCTACCCGCCGGCTGTGAGAGGTCGGGCATCACTTCCTGCCCATCACCGCTGACGTAGAACAGACGCGGGACTGCGGTCAATGGTGGCCACAGGCAGCGGCAATCGCTTCGCACCGTCGCTTGACCTGCCCCATCGATCGAGAGGATCGCCAAGCGACAGTCGTGACGCGGAATTCCCTGCGGCGGCAGCGACTCGGCAACATCACCCGTCGCTGGCCACAGGATCCGGCCGGACTGAGCATCGGGTGTCGCCGTGCGCGCAGGAATTTGCCAATGATCGCCGCTGCGAAACTCGGCTTCTGGTGGAAGTTCAAAGCGCACTTCGACGCCTTGTTCGAGGGCGATAAAGCCCTCATTGACTGCGGCGTCGACGGCGAGCACGCCGATGCCTTCCCAGCGACGCAGCCGAGGATGGGACGCTGGGTCGATCGTCACCGGCATCGGCTCGTCGTCTAACTTGGATAGGGTGATGCGATTCGTCGCTTCGTCAGCGCTGCCGATCATCGCGAGTGTGCCGGGCAGGCCTTCGCGTTCTTCGACATCGTGAATGACCTCGACCACGTCACCAGCCTTGAAGCCGAGGTGCTCATCGGGACCGAGACTGTCGACGGTCACCCGTGTTACCTCGGCTCCATTGACGGTTACGGTCTGGCCGTCATGAATCGCAGTGACCACCGAACCATTTTCGCGCGACCATTTGAAGGTGCCCTCGTTGAGTCCGCCCCCGCGATGAACTTCGATGCGGTAGAGCTGGTTTTCGAGGCCGCGATAGCCGGCGCTGGCGGGAACCGTACAGGGATCCGTATTGGGTGTGGGTTTCGCGGTTCGGGCAGCCAGCCGCGGCAACGCCGCTCGCTTCCGCTGCTCGAACTCGCTGGCGGTTTGTTGGCAAGCACTCCCACTCGGTGCATCAGGATCCCATGGCGCATCGAGCTCAGCCGCACGAACCTGCCACACCGTTTGCAGACGAGTGCCGGTGTCGGGGCCACCTAAGGCGGATTCGCGAAGCTCGGGCTCCTCGTGCATCGTCACGTGTCGCTGCCACACGTCGAGGTAGATCAGATAATCACCTTCGCTCAGCGGCGCGGACTCGCGACGGTCCGGTTGCCACGAGAACAGAAAGGGCATTTCGACTTCGCACTGGCGGCCATGCACGTAGTACCGGCCTGCCGACAGAGCGAACTGACGCACCGGCGTCGTCGGATCCGCAGGCAAATCATCGAGCACGGCCGGATCGGTGAGGATTCCAAAGGCGGCGGTGTCCGCAGGTCCGCCGCAGCGACCGACTAGGTCCTGCACGGTCGTCTCATCGCGACGAGCCATGATTGCCGCTTGCTCGTTCCAGTCGGCGTCGAGTTGAACGCGGCCCTGTTGCATCAGCACCTGCTGATAGTGCTTTGCCGGTCGGAAGGTGTCACGGGTGAAGTCGCCTTTCATCTGCTTTCCTATCTTTGAAAACTGGCAGGCGGTTGAAATCAGGACTCGTAAAACACTCCGGCAGCAAGTCCCAATCGCAGGTATTCCCGCAGCCGCGCGCGGAGATGGGCCTCACGCTGCGGCTGAAACAGATCATGCATCGCTCCCATCTCCGCCCCGTCGTCGGCTCCCTGACGAATCAATTCGGAGCAGCGGCGGCTGAGTTGACCGTAGCCCGGATCGCCATAACGCAGCGAAGTGAACTGAGGCTGGATGCCAGCGGTCCCGCCCTGCCCCGCCGGCAAACAGCGGTAACGTCGCGGGACACGCGTTTGGGGACCGCTCGGCAACCAGCTAAACCGCACACACCCCTCCTGCCGCCGACGGACTAGCACGGTCTGGCTGAGGAAGATGCAGTTGGACGCCAACTCCAGCACATCAACTTGCACGTTGCCGATGATCGTGCAGTTTTCCAGCCGCCAAGTACCGGCCGGGCCATCACCATCTCGATTCGAGAATGCGACTTGATCCTCAGCACCGGCATCGATGATGCAGTTTCGCAACCGCACCTTTACTCCCGCGTTTCCCACTCGCAGCGGCGGCAAAATGCAGTTCTCGATTTCGACGTCGGTTTGCTGCGCCGCAAGCTCCAAGTAAACGTCAGGTTGCGGGACTAGGCTGCCTGCGACGTTGACCGTGCGACCAGGAGCGAGCGTGCAGTGCCGCAGATGAAACTTCCGCAACTGTCCGCTGATTCGCATTGCGCCGGCCAGCCATAACCCATCGAGCGAGCAACTGCCGTCGGTATCGCCGCTGATCGTCCAGCGTTGTCCATCAACTGCGGGCCGCAGCCAGATCGCCGGGCAGCTGCCATCGAGGGCCCGCAGTTCGAGCGTTCCGCCGTTGACGGTGACGTCAGGCAACGATTCGACAAAGCGTCCGCTGTTAGTCAGTTCGATGGTGCCGCCGTCGGTCCCGAGACTCGATAACGCCTCGGCAACGGTATCGAAGCCCGGCACGGTCGGCGGCTCGCCGGGAGAAACCTGCACGGCGGCCGAGCGGTTCGCTGTGGAACGCCCCGCGCGAGCGTATTGACCGCCGCCCAAGGGCATGCTGAACCCGTAATGAAACGATGCCAGCGGAAGACGCTGTGGATCAGATGGAATCTCACCCAATACGATGCGACCCAACTGCGGATCGAGCAGCACTTGATCCGCCGCAGCAGCGTTCTCGTGATTCCAAACCGGTTGATCGGCTGCATCACGAGCATCGCCGAGGTCAGCGATGATCACGCGCTGAGCTGGAATCCGGGTGTACTTGTCGGCGGTGAACTCCTGCAGCAAAACGCTTTGGCCCGGACCATAAAACGCTTCCAGCGGATGAAAGGTTGGGGTATCGCCAGCGAGCATTCGCCGCGTCAGCGGCAATGGCACATTGAGCGGCTCGGACAGATGCGTGACGTCATCCTCGGTGACCGGGCGAATGAATAATTGGCAATCCAGACCCAAGGGATGAACGCGAAACCGGCGCTCGGCCAGCGGGTCACCCGGCCACAGTTCTCCTACGGGCACCAGCGGCGACCCGGTCCGCGCGAACGCTCGCACCCGCCACAGGTGCAAGCCGACGTGGGGCAGATTCCATCTGCCACGCCCCCGCTGAATCGATCGCACTTCGACCGTTCGCATCAGCGATTCAAAGGGAGTGCCGACAAACTCCAGTGACTTGGCGTTTCGCAGACTGGCAATCGACTGACAGCCTGGGCGGAGATGATTCCCATGCTGAGTTGCTGCTAGCCGCTCAAAATATTCCACCGCCCGCGCGGGCCAACCGGTGACGTCGCGAGCGAGCATTTCCAGCATCGGCGTCGTCCCTTTGCGGCGCCGATACGCGATCGTATTTGCCACCTCCGCACGCGGCGAGCCCGCCATCGCTCCGCTGGGTAGACCCCGAATTCCTAATAAGTCGCCCAGATAGGGCAAAGCCCAGGGGGCCGCTGTCTCGACAAAATGATTCTCATAAAGTTGTTCTAGATTCTCCTCCAGAACCTCGACCTGAGCGGCGATGATTTCAATAAATTGTTTTACTGGATATCCTTGAGCGGCATCTTCGATGCGATGCACGGCGGGTAGAAGGTTATAAAGCTCCTCAGCTGTGAAACTCATAACGCTCTCACCTCCAATTGGGACAGCGATAGCTCATCGAGCATCAGCAGTTCAGCGGGCTCGGCCAGCGGCGCACGGGTGCCATCGGCCGGCGTGCTCGCACCGAGATAACCGCTGCTGTGCTCGCTAGCGGCGCTCTCTATCTGGGTGACGATCCCGGAGCTGAGCGCCGTCTTTTGAAAGCGAATGATGTTCACCAAGGCCACACCGGGAATGTTTTGAATCACCGCGATCACTTCACTCAGGGCGACTCCTTGGCCAAACTGCCTCGCTGCAAAAGAGAATCGCTCGCGGAGCGCCGCTGCGACATCGGTCTGGACCTGTGTTGCCAGCCGGTCGGGCTCGATGTGGACCACACCGGAGATGGCAAACAGCGACGGAGGCTGAGAGATGATGCGGACAGGTGTGCGCGGCAAACCTTGTCGCGCCAGCGCCCGGCGCAGCGGTTCGGCTGGCTGACCGGTTTCGCTGGTTACCTGGCCCTCGGGACCTAACAGCGTCAGCAACACACCGCGGCTTTGACCATTCCAGGTCCAGACCGCATGGGCTTTTCCGACTCCCGGAAAGTCGCGCGCATAATCTTCGTAGTCCTGCAGCGAGACCACGCGATCAAGCGTCAGTACCGTACGCGGTGCATTGATCCGAGCCGCTGCGAGCGACTGTGGATCGGCTGCCCCTTGCGAAGGAAGTGGATTGGTGACCCCTTGGATGCCGAGCGGCTGGGTGAGCAGCAAGGAGATCTGCTGAGCTTCCACGAGCCCTGTCCGGCCCATCCCGGTGCGGTAGACGGCACGCACATTCTCGCGGCCCGAGGGCAGCCGCGCCCCGTGTTGGCCGTCACCAAAGTGGACCGTCGTCGACCCATCCTCGCTGCGACGGACCACATACACTCGGTCCAGCGGGCCGCTGGCGAACAGCGTCGGCACCTCACGCCATTTCACTTCGTCCACCCAGACTTCAAGCGACGACTCCAGACTCGCGGCTCCCGGGGGAAACGTGAAAGTCAGTGGCCGCTGTTTGAGTGTGAAGTGCTGAAAGGGTTCCGCGGCATTGCCGCTGCCCAATACTTCACGGATCGTTTCGCCATGGGTTGCTGGGACGATATTTGCATTGAGGGTGACGGTGTCCCGCGTGTAACTAAACCGCAAACCAGACTGCAGCGTCAGTGTTGTGACATCGCTGTGACGGATATCGGCGATGCTGACGACCTCGCACTGCGTTGTACCGGGCAAGTTCGCATCTTCGCCTTGCAGCATCAGCAACTGGTCAACGGCGAGCGTGGTGTCGACGCGATCGAGTTCAAGGCTCAGCAAGCCCTGGGGCAGCGGTTCGCTGATCGGCGTGCCGAGGACTTCGAGCGGCTCGCTCTGCACAT
>CALELC010000150.1 GCA_937904535.1 uncultured Planctomycetaceae bacterium | reverse complement strand
TTGGCAAACCCAAAGATCGCATCAGCAGATTAATTCACATCGTCTCCGTCGGTCGCTCCGGCTGCAGAGAAACCTCCGACAAGGTGGACGACCGCTCCGCCGGTCGCTCCGGCTGCCAAGAGTCCTCGTCCGGCCGGCACACGCTCCTCAAAAAACTTTCGCCGGGCTGACCAGAGGTGTCATGGGGGCTGCAGATACTACTGATGTACACGCTTAGCTCAAGTACACGTCCGGTCGGTGAAACCGCAGGAAATCAACGCGTTGTTGATTGTTGCCCAGTACGTCAAGTCATACGATGAACACGTCCAGGTAACGTCTCGCCCCGAACGTCCTCATCACAGCCACAGAGACCAGGAACATGGCCAAGAAGAAAACGATTGCAACTGAAGCAGCATCCAAGGGCGTTCGGCTCGACCCCGGGATGAAGTCCATTCTCGAACTCGAGCCGGGTTTGAAAACCACCCTGCAGCAGATTGAAAAGACGTTCGGCGAAGGCGCGATCATGCCGCTGGGGGCCTCGCACCATTTGACGATCGAAGGGGTTTCGACCGGCAGTTTGAGCCTCGACATGGCGTTGGGCGGGTACGGGTTGCCACGGGGGCGCGTGATCGAGGTGTTCGGTCCCGAGTCCAGCGGTAAAACGACGCTCGCCCTGCACGTCTGTGCGGAAGCACAAAAGGCCAACGGCATCGCAGCGATCATCGACGCTGAACACGCGTTCGATCCCGGCTGGGCGAAGAAGCTCGGCGTGGAACTCGATACGCTGCTGGTCAGTCAGCCCAGCAGCGGTGAAGAAGCGATGCAGATCTGCGAAATGCTGATCAAGAGCAACGCGGTCGACGTGATCGTGGTCGACTCGGTCGCGGCTTTGGTTCCCAAGGCGGAACTCGAAGGCGAGATCGGGGACAGCCACGTCGGTCTGCAAGCGCGGTTGATGAGCCAATCGCTGCGGAAACTGACCGGTGCGATCGCCAAGAGCAAGTGCGTGGTGATCTTCATCAATCAGATCCGTGAAAAGATCGGCGTGATGTTCGGTAGCCCAGAAACCACCCCGGGCGGTCGGGCGCTGAAGTTCTACTGTTCTTGCCGAATCGATGTTCGTCGCATCGGTGCGATCAAGGACGGCGAAGAACAAGTCGGCCAACGGGTCAAGGCGAAAATCGTTAAGAACAAGGTCGCACCGCCGTTCCGCGTCGCTGAGTTCGACATGATGCACGCCGACGGGATCAGCTATGAGGGCGATTTGCTCGACTTGGGGACACTCCACAAAGTGATCACCCGCAGCGGCGCCTGGTTCAAGTACGGCGAGGTGTATCTGGGTCAGGGCAAGGAGAAGGCTCGCAACTTCCTCATCGAAAACCCGGATGTCGCCGAGGAGATCAAGCAGAAGGTGTTGGCCAGCGGCGGATACGCTGCACCGCTGGGCGAAGAGGGTGGCGAAGAAGCCGCAGCCGACGTCGAGGAATCGGAAGAATCGCTGCACAATAGCTAGCCGCGAGTGCATTCCTGCCCAAGGAGAATCATGGACGAAGACGAGGTGCTGCTTGAAGAGATGGAGTCGCTGTGGAACGATGCGGAAGAGTTGTGGGAACAGCACCAACACTCAGCATCGTTCGAAGGTTATGTCGGTTCGGACTTCCGCGCCGCCTTTGAGTTGCTCCGCTCCTATCGGGGGCGAGCAACGACATTTCTGGAATGGGGTTCAGGCCTAGGCGTCGTGACCATCATGGCCGCACGCCTAGGCTTTGACGCTTGCGGAATTGAAATCCAGCAGGAGCTGGTCGACTTGGCCGATGAACTGGCTGCCAAGTACAACGCCGCGCCCCAGTTTGCTTGTGGGTCGTTTGTCCCCACCGCCTTTGTGTCCGACTTGGCCAACGGCGACGAGTTCTACCGCACCGACCCCAGTGGCTATGCGGCTTACGACGAACTCGATCGCGAACTGTCGGATTTCGATCTTGTCTACGCCTACCCATGGCCCGATGAGCACCAACTCTTCGGCAGCATCATGCGGCAGTGCGGCGCCCCGGGCGCCCTGCTGATTCGCTACGACAACCGCGAAGGCCTCTCCACGCGTCGCAACGGCAAGTCCAAACGCCGGCGGTAACGGGTTGAACTCATCAAGACGCAGCCCCCAGGCGTGAGCCGTTCACTGCTGGCATTTGGGTCGCATGCTTGCATTCCGCTGCTATGCAGTGTCGGATTTGCCGCGTTGGCTCGTGCGGCGGTGAGCACTAAGATACCGCGATGAATGGAATGGAAGACTCTGTCTCGCGCGATCGTTCGGCGGCGCTGCGGGCCAATCAGCAGTGCTACGATGCGCTCGTCGCCCGCGAAGTGGCGCTTTGCCGGCCGGCCAGCGATCAAGAGCTGGCCGATCCGCTGGGCACCCTCGACCCGATCGGCTGGCTCGGCGGCAGCGTCAAAGGAAAGCGGCTGCTCTGTTTGGCGGCCGGCGGCGGACGGCAGAGCGCTATTTATGCGACTGCAGGGGCCGAGGTGACCGTGGTCGATATC
This sequence comes from uncultured Planctomycetaceae bacterium, assembly GCA_937904535.1. Taxonomy (GTDB): domain Bacteria; phylum Planctomycetota; class Planctomycetia; order Pirellulales; family Pirellulaceae; genus UBA6163. Next base: position 3,125 of record CALELC010000150.1, on the reverse strand, counting down.
AGCCCCGCGATGCTCGAACTGGATCGCCAAGTGGCGCGGCGGCGAGGGCTGAATATTCGCCTGATCCAGGCGTCGATGGACCGGCTCGACATGCTGCCCGACCGCAGCTTTGACGTCGTCGTGCATCCGGTCAGCACCTGTTATCTGCCCGATGTGGCGCCGGTATTTCGTGAGGTGGCGCGAGTGCTCTGCCCTGGCGGGATATACATCAGTCAGCACAAATCACCGACCAGCCTGCAGACCTCGCACCGCTGCAACGCTGAGGGACGCTACGGAATCGAACACGAGTACTATCGTGATTCCGCCATTCCCGCGGTCAGCCAGCCATCGTCGGCAAGCAGCCGCCTGCGTGAACGTGGAGCGATCGAGTACCTGCACCGCTGGGAGCAATTGATCGGCGGGATTTGTCGTGCGGGGATGGTGATCGAGGACTTCATCGAGCCGTTCCATGCCGAAGCCGATGCGGTCGGCGAATCATTCGCTCATCGGGCTAAGTTTGTGGCGCCCTACCTGCGAATCAAGGCTCGCCGGGTTGGCTCGACTGGAACGTCGCTGGATGGCGGCTTGCCGTCGCCGGCCCCCGGACGAATCATCCTGAGCGAATAGCGATTGCCCACCTCAGAAGCTCCTGCCACCTTTCGTCTGAGCCGGGATTGCCTACGCGGCCCCACGAATTGCGGCTCAGACCGGTAGAGCAATTTCGCGGTTAATGTCAAACTCAAAGGACGCCACGCGGTCGTGCGACGCTGCACGATTGGCCGCTCCTGTCCCTCTCCGCATTTTGTCTCGCTCACTGGCAACATGGCCGTTTTGATTCAGATTCGTGACGCTGACAAGCGTTTTGGCGACCAGATCCTGCTCGATGGTGCCGAGGCATCGCTGGTTGACGACGTGAAAGTCGGGTTTGTGGGCCGCAATGGTGCAGGCAAATCGACGCTGCTGCGGATCTTGCTGGGCGAGGAAGAGGTCGATCGCGGCGAGGTGATTCATCATCCCAGCCTTCGCGTCGGTTACCTCCGCCAACACGACCCGTTTGTTGAAGGCGAGTCCGCACTGGACTTCTTGATGCGGGACAGCGGCCAGCCCGACTGGAAATGCGGCGAAGTCGCTGGCCAGTTCGAACTCAAGGGTGCCTACCTCGAAGGCCCGGTCAAAGCGCTCTCGGGCGGTTGGCAGACGCGCGTCAAACTGGCGGCGTTGCTGCTGCACGAGCCCAACCTGTTGATGCTCGACGAACCGACGAACTTCCTCGACTTGCGGACGCAGATTTTGCTTGAGCACTTTTTGCGCGAGTTCAACAAGGCGGCGCTGATCGTCTCCCACGATCGAGCATTTCTCAAAGCGACCTGCACCCACACGCTCGAATTGTCGCGCGGCAAGCTGACGATGTTCAACGGCAAGATCGATGCGTACTTGGAGTACCGCGAGGAACGCCGCGAGCATGACCGGCGAGTGAACGCCACCGTGATGGCAAAACAGAAACAGTTGCAGCGATTCATCGAAAAGAATCGCGCCAACGCCTCGACGGCCAGTCAAGCCAAGAGCAAGGCGAAGCAGCTCGAACGGTTGCAAACGACGGAGATCGAAGTCGACGAGCCGACGGTGCGGATTCGCGCCCCGCGGGTGCAGCCGCGGCAAGCAACCGCCCTGCGCTGCACCGACATGTCGATCGGCTATCCCGGACGTTGTGTTGCCAAAGACATCACACTGGAAATCGAGCACGGCGAGCGAGCTGCGATCGTCGGCGACAACGGCCAAGGCAAAACGACGCTGCTGCGGACACTCGTCGGTTCCTTGCCACCGCTGGGCGGAACCCTTAAATGGGGTCACGGCTGCAGCATCGGCACCTACGCCCAGCACGTGTACACCAGCCTGGATGAGCGGCAGACGGTGCTCGAGGCGTTGGAATACAGCTGCGACCGCGAGACGACCCGGCAGGAAGTTTTGGCGATGGCCGGGGCGCTGCTGTTCCGCGATGACCACGTCAACAAAAAGGTGAAGGTGCTCTCCGGTGGCGAGCGGGCCCGGCTCTGTATGGCCGCCCTGTTGCTCGGCACCGACAACGTGCTGGTGCTCGACGAACCGGGTAACCACCTCGATGTCGAAACGGTCGAAGCGCTCGCCGAAGCGCTGCTGCAGTACAAGGGCACCGTGATTTTCACCAGCCACGACCGGCACTTTATGAGTCGTGTTGCGACCAGCGTGATCGAGGTCCGCGACGGCTCGGTGCGCAACTACTTTGGTGACTACAACACCTATCTGCAGGCAGTTGAGCAGGAAGTCGACGAAGGCGAACGCCAACGCAACGCCGCGGCCGGCAAGCCCGCCAAAGTTCCGCCACCTGCGGTCAGCGGTGGAGCTGGAAAAGGCGCTGGCCAAGCTCAGTATCGCGCCAATCAACAGGATCAGCGCAAAGCCGAAAAGGAACTCAAGAACCTTGAAAAGCGGATCGCTAAGCTCGATGATCAAAAGCGAGCCCTCGACCAGCAACTGCTGAGCGAAACCGATCCGCAGCAGGCGGTACGGCTGCACGAAGAGCTGACGCAGATCGCCGCCGAACTGGCCGCTGCCGAAGAACGCTGGTTGGAACTCAACCCGTTCTAACCGATGGCTGCTGTTCGGCGAATGCGTCGCTCCGCGGATCTGAGTGTCGGTACCCAAGGGTGACGTTTGCGCTGAGAACAAGCGATGGCCGACATGCCACAGCCCGATTCACCGGACGAAATCCGGCTGGCCGAGCACGATCTGCCGCCGCAAGCGGTTGTCGTCCGGCCATTGATTGAACGTACGGATGTCGTCTGGCTGGTGGCCGGGATCGCGCTGGCCCTAATCGTGTTGACGTTCGTTTCAACCCGAGACCTGACGTCGGTGCCGACCGAAGCTGCCGGTGAAAAACCGCGGTTCGTGACCGACATCAATTCGGCACCGGCGACCGAGCTAGCGCTGTTACCAGGCGTCGGCCCCCAGCTCGCCGAACGCATCGTCGCCGAACGCACCACCGGTGGACCGTTCACCTCCGCCGAGCAACTGGCGCGGGTCCGCGGCATCGGCCCCAAGACGATTGAGCAAGTCACGCCGCTGGTGATTTGCGGGTCAGCTTCCGCAACTGTGTCTGCCTCGGCCGT
>CALELC010000149.1 GCA_937904535.1 uncultured Planctomycetaceae bacterium | reverse complement strand
CCCGAAGCGGCTGCCGAGTAAGCGAAGTGATGGGCGTGGCGGCTCAGCGGGCCGCGGTTTGCAATGCGTTTCGATATCGTCACGCTCTTTCCAGCGATTTTTGATGGTTATCTGACGCAGAGCCTCCTGGACAAAGCGATTCGACGGCAGCTCGTTGAGATCCATCGCCACGACTTGCGTGACTGGGCTCGCGACACTCCGCACCGCCAGGTCGACGATCGGCCGTTTGGCGGCGGGCCGGGGATGTTGATTCAGGTCCAGCCGACCGTCGACTGCGTGGAAGCCGTGGAGGCGCTGGATGAGCGACCGGCGCGACGCATCCTGCTGACTCCGCAAGGCAAACGGCTCGATCAGCCGACCGCCGAAGATTTGGCTACCTCGCCACGGGTGCTGATTTTGTGCGGTCGGTACGAAGGATTTGACCAGCGGGTGGTCGATATCTTAGAGCCTGAAGAACTCAGCATTGGCGACTTCGTTCTCAATGGAGGCGAAGTGGCTGCGATGGTTGTGATCGATGCCGTCGTGCGACTCCTGCCGGGAGTCCTCGGCGACGAAAACAGCAGTTTGGATGACTCCTTCAGCCGCGGGAACCGGTTGCTGGAGTTTCCGCAGTACACCCGCCCGAGAGAGTTTCGAGGCCACGCGGTCCCCGAAGTTTTGCTCAGCGGTGACCACGGTCGGATCGCCAGATGGCGGGCCGAACAGGTCCAAAATCGAACCGAGCAACGCCGAAGTGACCTGCTGCAGTAGGTCGCAAACCAGTACATTGGTCACCCCGACAGTTAACCCAGAAACCGATTGAGAAAGTCCGATGGACAGCCAGATCATTGACTTGGTCGAAAAGACCGCCTTGCGTGAAGACGTTCCCCAGTTTGAGGTGGGTGACACCGTCGATGTTCACAACAAAATCCTCGAAGGCAACAAAGAGCGCATCCAGGTGTTCAGCGGCGTGGTGATCGCGAAGAGCGGTCGCGGCAGCCGGGAAATGTTCACCGTGCGTCGCATCGTGGCCGGTGAAGGTGTGGAACGCAAGTTCCCGCTGCACAGCCCGCGAATCGCCAAGATCGAAGTCAAACGCAGCAGCGTGGTTCGCCGCGCGAAGCTGTACTTCTTGCGGGAACGCGTCGGCAAGGCGGTGCGTCTGAAGGAACGCCGCACGAGCTAAGTGGCAGGCTGTTTCCAGCCATGCCTGCGCCCTGGCGCTGCATTGCGAACTGGTGGGAACGGTATCAAGCCTGGCGATTTGGTGAGATCGATCCGCGGGCACGATTGGGTGTACGCGGTGAACAGGCGGCTGCCCGCTGGCTCCGCCGCCACGGATTGACGATTCTCGCCCACAGTGAAAGTGATCGCGGCGGCGAAATCGATTTGATCGCCGTCGACCGTCGTCGAAAGACCGTGATCTTCGTGGAAGTGAAGACGCTGGCGACGACCAAGCCGGGCCATCCGGCCGAACGAGTCGACGAGCATAAGCAGGCTCGGATCACTCGCGCCGCTCTGCGCTTTCTGCAGCGGCAGCAATTGCTCGGCGTTCGCTGCCGATTCGACGTGGTCGCCGTGTGGTGGGCAGGCGAGACGCCGGAGCCACAAAAGATCGAACACTATCCCGGGGCGTTCGAGGCCAGCGGCGTCGACGGATTTTATTCTTAAGGTGTTGGCAGCAGGGCGTGGAGCCGCCTGCCATAGCGGGCTGGCCCCGGACGTCGGCGGCGTCGAGGTGCCGTCAACGTGTGACCGGCGTGCCGGTAAGGTTGGTAGCCCTTTACTTGGCTTGGCGCAGGAATTGTTGGTCGGCTTGGGAGAGTTTCGACTTGGGCACGGTCAGCAGCGCTTGGGTGTCGGTGCGTCGAAGCACCACTTGCTGCTCGTCCTGGCTGATGTATTCCGCCTCCACGCGGAACTTGCCACTGGCATCGCTCCAGAGTCGCACCTGCTGATTGTCGGTGCCGAACAGGCCAGCGATGTCGACAGCATCGCGTTCTCCTGAGGGCGAACTGGTTCCAGCCGACGAG
>CALELC010000148.1 GCA_937904535.1 uncultured Planctomycetaceae bacterium | reverse complement strand
CGGTGGCGCGATCATTGACTTGGGTTGTCACTGCATCGAGATTGCTCGCAGCTTCATCGGCAAGGATGTCCGCCCACTCGAAGTCGTCTGTTGGGCCGATACCCATGTCCACCCGATCGATGCCGAAGACCATGCGGTTGGCATGATCCGTTTTCAAAATGGAGCCGTCGGCCAGTTTGAAGTCAGCTGGACGTTCCGCGGCGGGATGGATTTGCGAGACGAAATCTCTGGTTCCGAGGGCACGATTTGGCTCAATCACTGGATGCGGACAGGATTTGAGCTCTACAGCGCCAGCGGACAGAGTGGCTACGTCGCGGAGAAGGCGGAGGATCATAGCGGGTGGCTGTTCCCCGTCGGTGATGAGACGGCAGCGCTCGGCTATGTGGAGATGTTTTCGGATGTGCTCAATGCGTTGGAGCAGCAGCGAGCACCGCGCGAAACGTTCTACGACGGGTACGTCGTCAATGCCATCATGGATGCCGCGTATCAGTCGGTGCAGAGCAAATGTTGGGAACCGATTCAGCTCGCCGACTGGCGCGGATCAGAACAGGTCGAGCAGGTGACGACAGCAAAGGATTTTGACGAATCACATCAGTTGGTCAAACAGGAGCAACTTCCGGATGGCCAAACACGGTTGATCTTGCGCCACAAATCAAGTGGCAAGATTGTGCAGCGGATGCTTTCCAGCTGACGTCCGAAATACATCCTGCTGTTTGCGGCTGCTTTGCGACGCGTGATCCGAGTTGCTGTCGTCAACGAAAAAAGACGGCTAGCCAGATCGTAGGCTGGTCCGGTGTCGTCCATCGCACCCGATGTTTGCGATGCGCGGGAATGAAAACATGGTCACCTGGCACGAGTCGGATTGCTTCGGGCTGGTCTTCCCACACAAGTTCGGCCTCGCCTTGCAGCACGACCACCCACTCATGTTCGCTTTGGTCATACCAAAACCCGGGCGGGCTGCTGTGGCCGGTGGAAACGATCCGCTCGATACGGACCTGCGGACAATCGACGAGAAGATCAACCAGTTCCTCGGGCAGTGAGCTGGCAACGTGCGAGAAGAGATTGGAGTTTGTCAAGGCAATACTTTCCGAACGCAGGCTTAACGAGGCCTTTTGCCTCACGTGCCACCCGAATAGGCCGGATTGGTCGCTGCTGTGGCACGTAATGTTCCCTTAACGAGCAACGGTCGGCGGTTCAGTATCAGGAATTGTGCAAAAATACTACCGGCAAGCGAACAGAGCTTCGAGTATCTTGGAAATGCGAACTAAAATGCAGCGATTGGCGCAACGTTTGCGTTTGCGATGACCGATAGGGGGCCTAGGACGCCTCGAGAAAACGCGGGCTGGACACTCTGAGCAGCAATTGTCCTCCGGTCCGCAAATTTTAAGGTCCATCATACCGTTTGCCAGAGCCGCTGCTTTGGCGGCGTGGAGCGAGCTGATTGCTGCCAGGTCGGAACGCGATTCAGGGCGCTGACGTGACATTCACCATAACCGCCATCGGGCTAGGAATCGGGCTTTCGCTCGTCGGGCTGCTGCTGGCCTGTGCGCGGGGCGCGGCACAGGCACCCGAATGCCACGACTCGGACGGGCGCGTACGCTGCGAGAACTGCCCTCTCGATTGTGACCGTCGAAGCGGCTGACCCCCTTTGCAAGTTGCTATCTGCTTGTTGAGCAGCAGGCAAGTGTGAACCTCCCTTGACTTGGCTGACTGGCGGCTGAGCTCGGGGTATGGTGCAAACGATCTGTCGCAAACATTCGGTCGGCCTGCCGGGGACCACCCGAAGGATTTCTTGGGGGATTTTGCTCACCGCTAGGGCCATCCGAATGCGGAACATTTCTCGCTTTTGTTGCGGGCACCTACCCCTTGCAGGAATCTTGCACCGGCAATCCTTGACAACACCAGCCTGACCCATAAAGTGATCACATACTCACTGAGTACCCCGCATGACGGGGGTAAAATCCGTGCTGTGACACACGATCTCGATGCTAGCGTATCCCGTGTTTAGCCGAGAAATCGAGCGATTTTGTGTGACACATCAAGGAGTTGAGATGGTAGGATCAGGCTCCACGACAGTGTGGTTGGTAGGGAGCCCCCTGGAGGTGACCGAGGCTCGTGGCCCAGCAGATTTCCAAGATAGGCAGCGGAGTTTAGCGGCAGATGGCCAAGACCTCTAAGAAACGTGCGTCCGCGGCTCGATTGCGGGGGCAGGTAGCGCCCGCGCATGCGTCCTCGTCGCAGCCTCGTGCTGTGAGGGCGACGCGGGAGCAGGAGGTTTTAGAGCCCATTTCCAGTAGTCGGAACTTGGGCTTCCTATTGGTTGCCGCTGTAGCCTCTCTTGCGCTGCTGATTTGGGCCTATTGGCCGACGCTCACTTGGATGGAGCAGCAGTGGCGGACGGAGCCGGATTATTCGCACGGTTATCTGGTCGTTCCGCTGGCAGCGCTGATCGCGTATTCGCGGCTTGACCTGTTTCCGGGAATTCGCCCGCGGATTAGTTGGGCCGGCATTTCACTGTTACTGCTTGCCATTGCGATGCGAGTGGTCGGTCGGCTGGGGTACATGGACTTCATGGACGGTTGGTCGCTGTTGCCCTGGGTGGCGGGTATCGTGTGGATGCTGTTGGGGCCTCGCGCGCTCCGCTGGGCGCTGCCTTCGATCGCCTTTCTGTTTTTGCTGGTTCCACTGCCCTATCGGGCTGAGTCGCTGTTGAGCTGGAAGTTGCAAGGGGTGGCTACCGAGGCCAGTACGGCCTTGCTGCGGATCCTGGGCCAGCCCGCGGTCTCGGAAGGGCATACCATCTGGCTGGGGCCGTCGCAGTTGATGGTGGAGGAAGCCTGCTCTGGTCTGCGGATTTTTGTTGGGATCGGTGCGTTGGCGTTTTTCTGGGCCTGCATGGTACGCCGCGCTTGGATCGACCGGTTCGTGATTCTTGCCGCAGCGCTACCGCTTGCGATTGTCGCCAACGTGATCCGGGTAACTGTGATGGCGTTGTTTTCAAAAGGCTTTGAGGGTGCCGCCCTGGATCGTATCCATGACTGGATGGGTTTTGCGATGATCGCGCTGGCGGCATTTTTGCTTTGGGCTGTCAAAACCTATTGGGAACACCTGTACCGACCGGTCGAGATTCTGACCGCGGGCCGGATGTTAGCTGCTCGGTCGTTGTAGCATCCTTCTTCCATTTTTCCAATTTTTTTTAAAATTTGGGTATTTCGCTCAGTTTCGAGCGTTCTTCTTGGGCGGGTTACGTCACCGCAATTCGCCCTGCGGACGCTCGAGTCTGGGTTTGTTTTTTTCATTCCAAGGGTATTGCATTGGCTAGTCCTGTATCCTCCTCGTTGGCACGAGCTCGACAAAAGCCGTCGATGTCGACGAACAGCGCCACAGCGGGTGCCATTGATCCATGGATTCTTTGGGTTGCCTTTCGTCGCAGTTGGTTTTGGGCGATCCCGCTCGGCGCAGCCTTTTCGTTGACGGTCGGGTACTTCTTGTACAACACCTTCATTCCGGAGTATCGGGCGACTCATATTCTCGAGGCCAACAAAGACTACGTCGTCTTCCAAGGTGTGCTCTCGGCTCCCATGGATATCTCGGGTGTTGAGCGTCAGTTGATTGTCAGCCCGTTAGTATTGGACCCGGTGCTAGCAGATGCGGAAGTTTGCCAAGCGCCCAGCCTGCGTGACCCTGCGACTCGTGCGCATGAGCTTCGCGAACGAATGTCGCTTGGTAACGCCGGCTCCAAAGCGCTGCTGTCGGTATCTTATCAGGATCCCGATCCGCGTTATGCCGCCCTGATCTGCAACGCGATCGTGGAATCCTATTTGCGCCAGCGTCAAGCCTTCGACAACAAGCGGATTACCGACCTCGAAAATATGCTCAGCCCCGCCATTGAGCGATGGCAAAATGAAGTGAAAGGGCACCAGGAGCGAGTTCGGCAGCTGAGTCAGCAAACGCAAGGGTTTGATCCTTATAACGACTTGAGTCGGATGGAGCGTGACACAGCGAGGATGTCCATGTTGTTCCAGGAGTTGACGCAGCTCAAGGGCGACGAGGAGATGCTCCGCGCTCGGATTGGGGTTGAAGAGATGCGTCGGCAACAGGCCAGTGAGTCCGACTTGGCAACGGATGTCATGCCTTCTCCTAGTGAGATCGAGGCTTTCATTGCCAACGACCCCAAGGTGATTTCGCTCCGCCGCGACCGCGACCTCAAAATCGAGAGTATGCGGCAGATGGAAAATAACGATACGAAACGTATCCGGCGAGAATGGTACAACGAGTTAGAGGCAGCTGTTGCTGAGCTGGACGCTCGACTGGCGGAAGCCGAATCGGCAGCACGTGACAAAGCCGTGATCGAGTTGACCGCTCGTGCCAGGAGTGAGCTGGAAGCGAGCCGGTCGCGTGAGTTTCTCAAAATGCAAGAGGATCTCACGCTCCAGGTGACAAAGCGGGAGGTGCTGGAGCGAAGTTTTGAAGAAGAGAAGAAACGCTTAGAACAATTCGCGGGGGGCAGCGTCGATCTGTATTTTGCGCAGCAACAGTATCAGCAGGCCGCTTCAATTCTCGACAAGCTGACACTGCGGATCGCCTCCCTGCGTACCGAGCGACAGCGTGGCGCGACCATGCAGACGCTTGCGCGGGCGACGCCTCCCATGAGCCCGGTTGAGAAATTGCCCACCAAAAAGCTAATTGTTTTCGGGGGAGCGGCCTTCGGGATTCCTTTCGTGTTCGCCCTGTTGTGGGAGTTGATTGTTAAGCGGGTGACGACACCCGAGGGCATCGAGTCCCGTAAACTAATGCCGGTGATCGGTGAGGTGGCGCGATTGCCTGTGGGCTCCTTCTTAAGTGGCAATAAACGCATTTTTGAAGAAAGCGTGGATACACTCCGCGCAAACCTCTTGCTCTCGTCGGAGCTCGGCGAAATTCGCTCGCTGGCGGTTGCAAGTTCCATGTCAGGCGAAGGCAAGAGCAGTTTGTCTTCGCAATTGGCGGTTTCGATTGCGAAGGCAACAGGCGAAACCGTGCTGCTAATCGATGCCGACTTGAGGAGTCCCGATCAGCACCACTTGTTCGGTTTGGAGATGGGATTGGGATTGGTCGGCGTGTTGTCTGGACGGGTCACCTTGGACGCGGCAGTCGATCGCTCGCTCGGCGGTTTGGTGCATGTGTTGCCCGCGGGATACCTCGATGCTAGTCCGCATCGGATACTCGCACCGTCGGCGCTCCGCGATCTACTGGATCACGCTCTCAATGAAATCGGCTATCGGTATGTTATTTTCGATACCGCACCCATCCTAGCAGCCGGTGAGACGCTTGCGGTGACGGCTGAGGTAGATGCGACACTGGTGTGCGTCATGCGCGACGTCAGTCGGATGGACAATGTCGAACGCACGGTGCGACGATTGGAGTCGACCGGCGCTTCGATCGCTGGAATGGTGTTTAATGGCGTGCCGTCACGTCAATACGCTTATCGATATGGCGACTACCGGTACGGCGAGCTACAGCGCCAGTCGCATAGCGCAGTTGCTAACATCACATAAACTTCGGGGCAGCGTTTCTCCTTCCTTTCCCAAGTTTGAATGCCGGTATCCCCGGCGTCCGTGGACTCGTAGGTTCACGCCGGACACCGTTTGATTGCAGACCATGAGCACCATCTCCAATCGCCTTGAATCGTCTACCGAGCCTGGCGCTGAAGGCGATTTGTCCAACGCTGATGCTGTAATGGCGCCAGGTAGTCCGGAGTCGAGTTCGAGCCAGGGGCAATTGGGGGCACGCGCGGGCGAACCTCCTGCCGAGCGCAATCAACAACGACGCCCGACAGCGCCCACTCGCTGGGCATGGAACCTACCGCTTTTGTTGGCAACCGTGGTGGTGCTGATCATCGGTGTGCCGGTGCTCGTCGGTCTTTATTATTGGCAATCGGCACGAATCGGCGGTCAGCTGCTGCAGCTTGCTGACCGCGCGGTGGCAGATGGGAAGCCACAGGAAGAAGTGCAGTGGTTGCGGCGCTATCTGGCGCTCCAGCCCGAGGATGTTGATGCGCAGGTGCGGATGGCGCGTACCTTCGACGACAACGTACGAAGGTGGGCCCAACTCGATCAATCTCGCCGTCACCTGCTGGCTGCCGTCACTGCTGTGGACAGTCGCGATGATGAAGTGGAGGACGATCTCCGGAGGCGTTTGATCCATCGGCTGGTCCAACTGGGCGGCGGTTGGTTGCTTGAGGCGGAGCGTCAGATCGTGAAGCTCAACCCGCCCGAACAGGATGCCGAAGCTTTAGCACTGATGGCCAAAAGCCTTTGGGGACAGCTAAATGCCGAGGCGGCCCGACCTGCAGTGACGGATGTACCGGAACGCGAGGTGCATTATTGGCGCTGGTTAGCGGCTCAGCCTGTGGGCGACGTCTTGCGGCTAGCGGCCGAAGCCAATCCTGACTCGGTTGAACTATCAGTCGCGTTCCTCAACGCGGCACTCAATCGGCCTGAGCTATTTACAGCCGACGCGACGCAAAAAGCGAGTCTGCGCGATCAGGCACAGCAACTCATCGCTGATTTGAGCAAACGCAATGACAACGGACATGCCCAGTGGATTGCCTTCGCCTACGCGGGCCGAGCAGACATCAGCGTCGAAACGCAACCGCTGGCGGTCGCTTCCGCCGCTGCACTCGAGCGTTTAAAGGCACATGCCGCCACGTTTGAGCCGGTGGAATACGATGAGCTCGCGCTGCAGTTGGGCCAACCTCATGCGTACGTGCCGTACTGGGATGCTCAGCTAGTGCTTGCGCATGCGGGGAATCTCGCAGCGGGTCAGGCGCTTGACGCTGCCAGAGAGCATTATCAGTCGCTGGTTTCGCTTCCACAGGGGATGCTCCCGTATGCTCAAGTTGAGCGGAGTTATCTGGGAGCGGGGCAGACATTCTGGCAAATCGGTGATCGCGAAGCTGCACGTCAAATGTGGACTGCGGGCAATGAGCAGCTTGGTGGGGCAAATCTAGCGCTGTTGGAGGCATTGGCGACGAGTTCGACGCAGTTCGGAACGGTTGCGGAGGCGCGCAAGGAACTCGATCGTTTTGCCGCGGCGATCGATGCGGCTTCGCTCCGGTTGGCCGGTGAGCGCCGGACGATGAGCCCCGAACAACGGAACGCCTTGCAGAAGCAACTCGACACGGCGACGTGGCGTATCGATGTCTTCCGCGCTCATCTTGATTTCAAGGATCGCAATTTTGCTCGCGCTGCGCAGCGGCTGGAACGATCGCTGGCCTCACAGCTGGATATCGATACGACCATGCGTGTTGAAGCTTCGGAGTTGTTGGCTTCCGCCTATGGAGAGCAGGGCCTGTGGGACTTGGCAGCTCGCGTACTGGACGCCGCTGCGGTGCTGGATCCTAAAAATCGTTTACTGCAGCAGCGCGCAGCAGCGGCATGGCAGTCGGCCTCAGCATCATCGCGTGCGGCCGAGCAGTGGCAACGAGCTGATGACGGGTCGTTCAGCGCTGC
>CALELC010000147.1 GCA_937904535.1 uncultured Planctomycetaceae bacterium | reverse complement strand
CGGACTTTTGATTTGGGTTATATGGGCACCTATAGCCCTGACCGTCAACCAGGGCTGGAGCGGATGTTGCTCGAGCCGGCGCGTCGCTGGGCTGCTGGCACCTTCGCCGTCGCAGGGCCGCAGTATCCCGATGAGATTGCCTGGCCAGCGAACGTTCAGCGGATCGATCACATTGCCCCTGATCAACATCGGGCGTTCTACAACTCCCAGCGTTTTACTCTCAACGTCACCCGCGAAGACATGACCGCCGCGGGCTACGCTCCCAGCGTGCGATTGTTCGAAGCCGCAGCCTGTGGAACACCGATCATAAGCGATTGGTGGCAGGGGCTCGATGAGTTCTTTTTGCCGGGCAGAGAAATTTTGATTGCGCGATCCGCAGACGAATCGCTGCAATACTTGCGCGACATCAGCGACGAAGAGCGAAATGCAATTGCGGTTGCGGCGCGATCCAAGGTCTTGTTGCACCACACCTGTCAGCGTCGGGCCGAGGAACTTGAGCAGTATGTGAACGAAGTGACGCCAGCTCAGCGGTCAGGTATGGACAGAGGGCGTGTTCGAGCCGCCGTCCGCTAGACAATCCCTTTGCAACGAGGAGCAACAGCCATGTCCGAAGCACTGCAGACAGCGGATTCGGCTGATTCGATTGAACAACAGATCGCAAACTTGGGGCCTTGGTTTCATAATCTGCATCTGCCCGGTGGCATCCAGACCGCGGCTGAAGATCCGCTAGGCGATTTCCCAGCCAATAAGTTTGCTCAGATTCAACCTTCGCTGCCCGAAGATCTCAGTGGTTGGACCGTTCTCGATGTGGGCTGCAATGCTGGCTTCTATAGCTTTGAGCTGGCGCGCCGCGGCGCTGCGGTCACGGCGATTGATATGGATCCACACTATTTGCGACAAGCTCGCTGGGCGGCTAAGCAACTAGGGCTTCAGGACCGGATTCAATTTCAGCAAGGCCAGGTTTCTGACATTGCGTCACAGAACTTGGATTACGATTTAGTGTGGTTCATGGGCGTCTTTTATCATCTGCGTTATCCGCTGCTGGCTCTGGATCTGTTGGCACGGCGCGCCCGCCGGTTGCTGATGTTCCAGACCATGACCTATCCTGATGATGCAGACTGCGAAGTTCCCGAGGATCTTGGACTACCGCAGCGAAACCTGCTGTGTCAGCAAGGGTGGCCAAAAATGGCATTTATTGAACATCGTTTGGCGCACGATCCAACCAATTGGTGGGCCGCAAACGCGAGTTGTGTTGAAGCGATGTTGCGCTCGAGTGGATTAGAGGTTCTGGCACGCCCCGCACACGAAGTTTGGCTGTGTAAACCGAATCCGGCGGCGGAGGCGATGCCTTGGATTGAGCAAGAATTGGCAGCAGCGATCGGTCCAGGACGGCGGGTAGATGCTGGGTGAACGCGGCCAAATTGGCAATTCTGATGGCATAGGTTGCTGGAGCGCTGTGTTGCCCTCGGGCTGCCTTAACGAGGAACCGTAGGGGATACCGGAGGCGACTGATGACTGAAGCCAGAGACAGCATTGGAATCTGCCAGTGGTTCCACTATCAGGACTACCATTCGGTGGAGCGGGCAGTCGAACTGATGCAGGAACTCGGACTTCGCCACCTTCGCACCGGTATCTCCTGGGCAGATTTCCATCGGCCTCAGGGGCAAGCGTGGTATGACTGGCAGATGCAAGCGCTGAGCGATTTTGACATTCTGCTATCGGTTTGGCACACGCCGCCATCGATCTCGGAGGGGAATTGTTGCGCTTCACCACCCCGACGGTTGCTGGACTATGCGGACTTTGTCGCTCAGGTAATCGATCGATACGGCGACCGGTTCTCGCATTTAGAGCTCTGGAATGAGCCCAATAATCGATATAAGTGGCTGTTTGATGTGTATGATCCGGACTGGACGAAGTTCGCCGAAATGGTGCGGGCTGCAGGGCTGCACGCTCGCCGCTGCGGTGTGCCGACGGTGCTCGGCGGGATGATGCCAGTGGACCACTTCTGGCTCCAGCGGATGGAGGACCAGGGAGTGCTTGACGCGGTCGACATCATTGCAATCCACAGTTTTCCGATGATGTGGTGGGAGAACCAACCGTGCTGGGATCAACCGCAACACTGGCAGGGGTGGGATGAGAAGATTCAGTACATCGGTGATGCGGCTGCCGGTCGCGCGATTTGGGTTACCGAAACCGGGCTCGCGACCTGGGATGTCAGAGAGCAACGTGAAGGGCGGCTGCAGATGCAAGTGCAGATGCTCCGCGCCGCAATCGCTGCTCCGGCCGAACGGGTGTATTGGTATTCATTGATCGATCTCGACCCGGCGCGGGAAGCCATCGAGGGCTTTCACGTTGACGAAAACGAATATCACCTAGGTCTGGTTCGTTGGGATGGTAGCAAGAAGCCCGCTTGGTACGCGCTGCGGCAACTGCTGCGCAGTGATCTTCCCGACGTAGCGGCAGTTCCCCATTCGTAGGGCTGGGGCTGCCGCCGCTCATCCACGCGACCGCTACTAGAGGTGCGGATCACCCGAGGCCGGAGAGTCGTCGTTGGCGTCTACGGCATCTTCGGCATTTTTGCGCGCGGCATTGCCAACGTCGGCGCCGCCTCGGGTTACGATCATGCCTTCCCCGCCGTCGTTCTGCCGACTGTCGACGGGAGTTTGCTGCTCGGTCGTCGGATTCACCGGCTGCTGTTGGTCTGGGGCTTGTGGCTTGTCGCGGTTCATCTTGTTTGCGCTCCGTGAGGTCTCGACTGACTGCTGAAATCAGCTGGGATGGCAGCAAGAGACAAGCAAACCGCAGACCGATAGAGACAGTGTAAACGAGCGGCCTATCTCACAGAGGTCGGACGTCGCTGCGGAACGAAGTGCATGTTGGAGAGACACGCCTGGCGACGCCTTGTTTCGGCGTCATCGAAGGTTCACGCCGATCGCTCAGGCTCTCGGTGTGCTGCCCAGAGCGATCGAGATTTCCCCTACGTGCGCAGGTGGCTGACAAACCTGCCGCAGCGACGACTATACCTTGGCGGCGTCAGGCACTTCGAAGCCAGGGCGGTTGGCGTCTTTGAGCAGCACATTGGCCTGAGTTGCGAACTCGCCCACATGCCGCTCGGTTTGCGGATCAAATGTTAACCACGGACCGACGGTGTACTCCGCGCCGTCCTCGGGAATGCCCACACCGTCGCGCATGACTTCGTGCAGCTTCTGGAAGTGCTCAGCGGCGTCAGCATTGTCGCCGAACCGCCCCGCCTGCGCGTTGAACGGCGCCTTGCTGCCGAGGCGGTAGGAGTTGTTCATCAGGTGCCCGAGGACGCAGCCATAATGAGCTTCCAGCGCGTTGCCATTCGCTAGTTCGGGTTTCCCTTCGCGGCAGGCGGTGACGAAACTGGCCCAGTTTCCGCCCGGCGTGACTTTACCATCGGGCACCGAGACTTTTTGGCCTTCCTTGCTGCCGGCCGGGTAGTACATTCCGCGGATGATCCGGCCGCCGTCTTCAAAGTAGTATTCGTTTTCGACCTGATGTTGGTAACCCTTGTACTCAACGTTTCGCACGTTAAAGAAGACGGACTGGCCGTTGGGATATTCAGCCACGGCCATCATGGTGTTGGGCGTTTCACCTTGGTCTTTCCACTGGAAGCGGCCACCAACCGCCATCACCCGGGTCGGGTGTGTGACGTCCGGATCGAGCGCCCAGCGGGCGATGTCTAATTGGTGAGTGCCCTGGTTGTTGAGGTCGCCGTTGCCGCTCTTCCAGAACCAGTGCCAGTTGTAATGCACCAAATTGGCGTGGAACTCGTCGATGTCCGCGGGCCCACGCCACAGGTCCCAGTCCAACTGCGCCGGCGGAGCGCTGACTGGTTTCGTGCCGATCCCGCGTCGTGGCTTGCAGCAGTATCCATAGGCGATCTTCAGCCGCCCGAACTTGCCCGCGTGAATTGCTTCGTGCAGACCCGCCAGGCTAGCGTTGCTGCGCGCCTGAGTGCCGTGCTGAACAACCACGCCATATTTCTTTTGAGCCTCGACCGCAACGCGACCTTCAGCAATGTCGTGGCTGAGCGGCTTCTCAACATACACATGCTTGCCGGCCTGGGCTCCCCAAATCGTCATCAGCGAATGCCAGTGATTCGGAGTGGCGATCGAAATGGCATCGATCGTTTTGTCTTCGAGCACCTTACGGATATCGGTCTCGCCGGTGCACTTGCTGTTGCCTCCGGCTTGTTTGTGCACCTGATTTAACGATCGATCGAGAACCTGTTGGTCGGGATCGACCAAGCAAGCGATTTCGACGTTGTCTAGCTTGCTGTAGCCGTCAAGATGCGCTTGACCGCGGCCATTGAGACCGATCACCGCGACTCGCAACCGCTCGTTCGCTCCGAGCACGCGGCCCGATGCCTGAGTACCGGCCAAAATTAAGGAAGCACCGGCGGCGGAACTCGCCTGTAGAAAATGGCGGCGGTTCAAGCTGCGTCGAGAGATCGATTTCATGGCGGGCTCCGGTTTGACGGGCGCGGTCAGAGGGTGATCGCGATGGTAGGATGGGCGGGAAACCAGTTCGAGCGGGGCTTCAGCAAGAAACTGGCCCCGGTCAGACTGTAACCCATTGAAAGAGCAGTTTGTCCCCCCGTCAAGCAATTTGATGATTGTTCGCTGCATTGCCTGTTGGTCGTTTCGAGCTGCCGCCATGCTCGCTGCTTCCTGGCTGTTGGCTGTCCAGACGTCTGCTGCCGAAACGCTCACTCGGGCTGTCCCCTTTGTCGGCGGCTTTGAGCGACTGGCACGTCATGACGAGATCGATGAATCGCTGTCCGGCCGATTGCTGATCAGCGAACTGAGTTGCACTGCGTGTCACGCGAGCAGCGATTCGTCACTGCGGTCCAAAGCTGGGCCTGACCTGAGCTCCGCAGGCAACCGATTGAACCTCGCTTGGCTGCAGCGATTCATCGCAAGTCCCTCAGAGATGAAACCGGGGACCACGATGCCCGACGTCTTGCAGGGCTTGGCCGATCAGGAACGCGAAACAGCGGTCGTGGCGCTGACGGCGTACCTCGGTTCGCTTCGCCAGCCGCTGCCGGAAGTCAAAGCTACTGGCACCAATCCCGTACCCCATCAGTTTTGGTTGTTGGGTGACGCAGAGCGCGGCCGTACGCTGTTCCATCAAGTCGGCTGCATCGCTTGCCATCAGCCGGATCCAGAGCATGAGACCGCTCCGTTGCCTCCGTCGCCGACTGACCATTTGCTGGACCTGCTTGAGCCGGAGGAGCTTGAGTCGCTCGGACTTGCGGCGGCAACACGCACCACACCCGTGCAGCCGCTCGGCGCGCTGGCTGAGCAATATTCGCTTCATTCGCTGACGCTGTTTTTGCTGCAACCCGAAGCGACTCGGCCAGGTGGACGGATGCCAAACTTTCAACTTGCCCCCGTAGAGGCCGCCGACGTTGCTGCCTACCTGATGCGGCGTACCCCTGATCATTCAAGTCCGCTAATCGCCATTCGGGAGGAGACGCTGCCGGACACCATCGCAGAGGAGGCGCTGGTGGCCGAAGGTCGTCGGTTATTCGTGACGCTGGATTGTGCACGCTGCCATCGCGCTGACGTCGAACCGAGCCAGCCGCAGGCGCCGCCGCTCAGCCTGCTGACGCTCGACCAAGAAGCGGGGTGCGTGGTGTCGTTTGCCGCACCGGTTCTTGCGAAACGAAGCGACACCCAGCCGCGTTATCAACTCGATTCGCACCAGTTCGCGGCTATCGGGCGAGCGCTCGAACACCAGCGCCAGCAGGAAAATCAAAGCGTCGCGGTAACCTCTGGGGAGGTTGAGCCGCGTCTGCAACTGGAACTCCTTCGCTATCACTGCCACGCCTGCCATCAGCGCGATGGCTTGGGTGGGATTGGTCGTGATCGGCGAGCGTATTTTGAAACCGTCGGCCATGTGGATCTCGGAGATGAAGGACGACTGCCGCCGCCACTGAGCGGCGTTGGCCGCAAGCCGCGGCCGGCGTGGTTGGAACGCGTCATCCAGGGCAACGGCGCCATTCGGCCATTCATGCTGGCGCGGATGCCGAAGTTTCCTCCGGCCGTCGCCAAAGAATTGACGGCGCTGCTGGTGCAGTGTGATCGGGCGACTGCAATTGCCAGAGAAGTGGGTATCGCGCCGAACTCGGTCGCGTCCCACGCCCCGCCGGTCGCTTGGCCAGATGCAGCCGATGCTCAGCAATTTGCGGCAGGACGTCAAATGATGGACAGCGGCTGTGTGCAGTGTCATGTATTTGGCGGGGAGGCCCTACCAGGTGTGGTCGGCGTTGACCTCCGCGGCATCGGCGACCGCGTTGAGCCGGCTTGGTTTCGCGAGTTTTTGTTCAATCCTGGTGCGGTTAAAGAACGGACGCGAATGCCGAACTTCTTTCCAGACGGTGTCAGCCAAAACCGGGACCTGCTTGGCGGCGACGCCAATCGTCAGATCGCTGCGATGTGGGGATATCTCAAAGCCTTGCCCCAGCAACCGTTGCCGGAGCAGGTTCAAATTGCGCGGGCCAAGAACTTCGAGCTGGTGCCCGACGAGCGACCGATCGTGATGCGAACCTTTATGCGCGAAGCGGGCACGCATGCGATTGCTGTCGGTATGCCCGAGCAGGTGCACTATGCGTTTGATGCTCATACCTTGCGACTGGCGACAGCTTGGCGCGGACGATTTCTCGATGCACAAGGCACCTGGTTCATCCGCTCTGCTCCCCCGGCCGATCCCCTGGGTGACGAGCTGCTGGTCGTCCAGCGCCGCCCGCTGGTTTCAGCGACGGATCTGCCCCAGCGCTTTCTCGGATACCAGCTGGACCAGTTCGGTCGGCCGACGTTTTCCTATCGCGTCGGCGATCTGCTCATCGACGACCGGATTTCGCCGTTGCATGACGCGACAACAGCGAAACGTGCCGGACTGAAACGCCACCTGAGGTTGCAGATCGATCCCCAAGCTTTGAAAAGCGAGACGTCACCTGCCGTTCCGCCTTCGATCGAGTTGCTCAGCGGCAAACGATTGACATGGGTCAGTGAGCAGGCAGTGCAGCGCGAAGACGGATTGGTGGTGACGTTGATGACGCCGCTCAAGGGGGCGTCTGATCCGCAAAGCATCAGCACAGATGCTGAGGGGATGACGACTTGGAACTTAACACTCGTTGCCGGTGATGATGGAAAACTGCCGGAAGCACGCCGCGGCGCTGATCTTGTCCGTCCTGCACCAGGTGAGACAACCGCGGCCGAATCCTTCGATCTGGAGTTGACGTATCAATGGTAAGGAGGATCGTTTCCAGGTTCGCGATTGTAGGGGCATTGGCTGCGGGAGCGGTGGTTTCACCAGCAGCCTCCGGCGCAGCAGACTTGCCCAGAGAGAGCGACTACTACCGCGTCATTTCAGTGGCCACTTCGGCGGCGAGCACCGACTCGCGTTCCGAAAACTGGAAACCTGGTGAGGGGCCTGAGGGGATCGCGCTGGAAGTCAGTGGAATGGCGGCGCTCGCCGATGGCCGATTGGCGGTTTCCATCCGCAAGGGCGAAGTCTGGAAGCTCGCTGGCGTCTACGACGATCCGCCCAACCAAGTGACGTATCATCGTTTCGCATCGGGACTCCATGAGCCGCTGGGGCTATTGGAGCACGACGGCACGTTGCTGAGCGTGCAGCGAACCGAGTTGACTCAGCTCCGCGACCTCGACGGTGATGATGTCGCTGACGAGTACCGCTCGCTCGCTGGTGGTTGGGGTGTGACGGGGCATTATCACGAGTATGCCTATGGTCCCAAACGCGATGGTCATGGCAATCTGTGGTTGACCCTGAACATCGGACTTGGCTTACGTGGCGAGCAACTCGACCGCACGATTCTGGATCCCGTACTCGGAGTCCGGCAGGCTGCGTGGCGTGGCTGGGGATTGATGTGGCCCAGGAGCGACGAGGCGGCGGGCGACACGCCCAAATCCGCAGGTGAATTGATTCCGGTGGCTGGCGGAATGCGTTCACCGAGCGGGCTGGGGGCAAACGCGCAAGGCGACATGTTTTACACCGACCAGCAAGGCAACTGGGTTGCAACCAATTCGCTACACCACCTGCGGCCAGGTGTGTTTTACCACCACCCTGAATCGCTGGCCTCGCAGCAACTGCCGGGATCCACGCTCCACAAGATCGGGCAGATTCCCAGTGGTCTAGCACTGCCGGCGGCACTCGCGCGACTGCCACAAATGAAGCCGCCAGCGGTTTGGTTTCCTTATAAGAAGATGGGACAATCGACGACCGATATTCTGCTGGATGCCAGCGACGGTGCGTTTGGGCCGTTTGCGGGGCAACTGTTTATCGGCGAGTTTACCCAGGCCTCGATCCAGCGGGTGTTCCTGGAAAAGGTCGGTGGCGAGTATCAAGGTGCCTGCTTCCCCTTTCGAAGTGGCTTAGCTTCGGCGGTATTGCGACTGGAACAAGGACGCGATGGCAGCGTGTTCGTTGGGCTGACCAACCGTGGTTGGAGCAGTCTCGGGACCGCCTCCTACGGTTTGCAGCGGCTGGTCTGGACCGGCAAAACACCATTTGAAATCCAAGAGATGCGTGCGCGGCACGATGGCTTTGAGTTGGTGTTTACTTCGCCGGTCGATCGGGACGCGGCGTCCAGTCCAGACGCTTATCAATTGACGAGCTACACCTACCTGTATCACGAGAACTACGGCAGCGATGAAATCGATTCCGGGACACCCATCATTCGCGAAGTAAGTGTGTCAGACGATCGGCTGCGGGTGCGTTTGCAGGTCGAGGGATTGCGCCCGCTGTATGTCCACGAGTTGGTTGCGGAAGGGGTGCGCAGTGAGACCGGCTTGCCGCTGTTGCACGCCGCAGCGTACTACACGCTGAACCAGATTCCGGCGCCGGAGTCAGGCCTGTGATGTCGCTTTTGCACTTGCGCGTTTACTGAGTGATGGGAACTCTACACGTCAAAGTCGTGCCGTCGTCGTCGCGCGACCAGTTGGCCGGTTGGCTCGGTGAGTCGCTGAAGATCAAGGTCATGGCGCCGCCGGAAAAGGGGCGTGCGAATGCTGCGGTGGTAGCGTTCTTGGCACGTGAGCTCGGCGTCGACAAGCAATCCATCGAGGTGGTTAGCGGCCAAACTTCGCCCGCCAAAGTGCTGCAAATCGATGGACTGGACGACGAGGAGCTTAAGGCGAAGTTGCTGCAGCGGCTGCCGCGTCCGAAATAGCGGGCGACGACTGACCGGGCGTCGGCGTCCGCAGCAACTCATAAATCGCGATCGCTCCAGCAACCGCAACGTTGAGCGAATCGACGCCAAGAGCCATGGGGATTTTAGCCCGCACCGTGCACGCCGCCTGAACCGCTGGCGGCAGGCCGTCGCCTTCATTGCCCATCACAATCATCCGCGGTCGCGAGTCGAATCCTGGCTGCCGACTGACGTCGCTCATCGAGATCGAATCCGACGCCAGCGTGGTCGCGACGGTAAACCAGGTTTTGCGCTGCTCGTTTTCGGTAAACCAGGCGAGCGGGTCAGCCAAGTCAAAGTACCGCATCTTCAGTGATGTCCCCATACTGACTCGCAGCACGCGGCGGCAGAGCGGATCGACGGTTTGGCGGCTGAGCACCAGGTGATCGATGCCCATCGCGGCAGCTGAGCGAATCAGGCTGCCGAGATTTTCTAAATCTTTGATCGCGATGGCCGC
>CALELC010000146.1 GCA_937904535.1 uncultured Planctomycetaceae bacterium | reverse complement strand
CACCAGCGGTCGGATTACGAACACTTACGACTGCGGCAAGAAAAGAAACGCACAGAGGCGTCCGTGCGTTGAACGCACAGAGGCGTCCGTGCGTTGCTTGGGCACGGCTGCCGCCGCACTCGCTCTGTGAACCACTCATGGTCCGGTCAAGCACGGACCGGTACCTATCGCTACACCACCTTTCGAGAAGTCGGATGAACTACGGAGTGTCCAACAGTTACGCTACCCAGAGCTATCAGCGCCAGCGACAGATGACGCTCGGTGACTTGCTGCTGGAAAACCGCATTGTCTTCCTGCAAGGTGAAATCCACACCGGCAATGCGAACGAGGTGGTGATGAAATTGCTCTACCTGCAGAGCGAGAACCGTCGCAAAGACGTTCATTTCTACATCAACTCGCCGGGCGGCAGTGTGACGGCGACGCTGGCGATCTATGACACCATGCAGATGCTGTCCTGCCCCGTGGCGACGTACTGCGTGGGCGAAGCGGCCAGCGGCGCGGCGGTGCTGTTGGTGGGCGGCACCAAAGGCAAACGCTACTGCTTGCCCAATAGTCGCGTGATGCTGCACCAGCCGATGGGCGGCGTGGGCGGGCAGGTGAGCGACATCGAGATCCAGGCTTCGGAAATCCTCCGCTACCGCGACGTCCTCAACCACATCATCAGCCACCACACCGGTCAAAGCATCGAGCGGATCGCCAAAGATACCGATCGCGACTTCTTCCTCAGCGCTGAACAGGCCAAGACCTACGGCATCGTCGACGAGATCCTTACCAAACCGGCGGATGCCAATAAGGATGACGAGGTCAAGTAACGCCTCGTTCCGCTCTCGTTTGCAACCGGCCGATTGGCCTTCGTTTCGTCCAGCATTACCGTTCGCAATTAAAGATATTCGCCATGGCACCTATCCCCTACGTTGTCGAGAAGAGCGGTCGCGAAGAACGCGTCTACGATATTTATAGTCGACTGCTCAAAGACCGGATCATCTTCCTCGGCCAACAGGTCGACGATCAGATCGCCAACGCGCTCGTCGCGCAGATGTTGTTCCTGCAGTCGGATGACCCCAAAGCCGACATCCATTTGTACATCAACAGCCCTGGCGGCAGTATTTCCGCCGGTCTGGCGATTTACGACACGATGCAATTCATCTCCTGTGACGTGGCGACCTACTGCGTCGGCCAAGCCGCATCGATGGGTGCTGTGCTGCTGACCGCCGGCGCCAAAGGCAAGCGTTTCGCCCTGCCTAACGCCCGGATCATGATCCACCAGCCGCTGGCGGGGATGCAGGGCACGGCGCAAGAGATCGAAATCCACGTCGCTGAACTGCGGCGGGTCAAACGCAAGATGAACGACATCATGATTCATCACACCGGTCATACGCTGGAAAAGATTGAGCAGGATACCGATCGCGATCGCTTCATGAGTGCCGAAGAAGCACGCGACTACAACCTCATCGACCGCGTGATCACGCGCGTGTCCGAGCAAGCCTAAGCTCTCCGAATCGCTCCGCTAAAGCGGTTCAGCGTATCAAAATGATTCTCTAGCTGTCGTCGATTTGACGACAGCGGTCTCGCAAGTGAGACAGGTTGCGGCTGTGGCGAGTCGCCGACGAGCTGCTTCTCTCAAGCTCGAACTATTGATAAATCTCGAGAAACGTCAGCACTTGAGTCGCAGCGGCGACTCCGCCGCCGGATTTTGTGGCAGCTATCTGCCCTTCGGCACGCCGACTGCATCTAATTCTTCTTGGCGTTGTCCTTTCGCCTGCCCACTTGGGGCCAGGGCGTTTGAAATTAGATCACCGGCGCCTGCCGCGATCGCGGCAGCGGGCTCATGTAAGCGAGTGTAAAGATGTTAAGTCGATGGGTGATCCCGTTGCTGCTGTGGCACGTCGGGGTGGGAAGTGCCTTGGCCCAACCGCTGCTCGTCGGCGGGGATGAAGGGGCGGTCGCTCTGGCTCCCCAGGACGTCGACGCTTATGGAGAAGAGCTGCTGCGCGGGCCGGTCCATGAGGCGTACGCGGAACAATACAACCAAGAACCAGTGGAGGGGGTGATCATCGATCGTGAGCCACCTCCGCTGGTTCCCGAGATTCCGCCCGAGGAGAAGCTCGCTGGCGACAACGTCGAGTGGCTGCCCGGCTACTGGTTCTGGGATGACGACCGCTCGGACTTCATCTGGATCAGCGGCGTGTGGCGCAAGATCCCGCCGGGGCAGCGGTGGTTGCCGGGCTACTGGGCCGAAGCCGACGGTAAGTATCAGTGGGTCTCGGGAACCTGGGTGGTGACCGATCAAGAAGAAATTCAGTACATCGCCCAGTCGCCGCCGGAAACGCTGGAACTCGGGCCGGTGGGCGAGCCGCCGTCGACCGAGCATTTTTGGATCCCCGGCTGCTGGATGTGGCAACAGAACAGCTACGCCTGGCGTCCCGGCTATTGGTCGATCGGCTACAACAACTGGGTGTGGGTGCCCCAGCGTTATCTCTGGACGCCCAGCGGCTATGTGTTCTTGTCGGGCTACTGGGATTACCCGTTTGCCAGCCGTGGAACGCTGTTTGCGCCGTTCTACTTCAGCCAGCCCGTGTACGTTCGCTCGGGCTTCTACTACACCCCGCGGTTGTCGCTGCTCGCTTCGGCGTTGCAAGCGCACTTTTGGGTCCGACCCAGTTGCCGACACTACTACTTTGGCGATTTCTACGGAGTGAACTACAACCAGTTTGGGCTGTACCCTTGGCACACGTTCCATCGGGGCATCGGCGGTCGACGTGGCCCGTGGGGCTATGATCCGCTGTTTGCTTACAACACTCGCAGCTATCGCTCGCGCGGGATCAATTACTTTCAACAGGTCAACAACCAGTTCAATATCTACATCAATCAGAGCGATCGTCGCCCGCCGCGAACCTATCACGAGCAACTCGCACGCGAGCGATCGGGGCGTGGGCCCGGTTGGGATGGAAGCGGCCGCGGTCGTCGCGGCGATTCGGGCTGGGACGGTTACCGGATGGCCGAATCGTTCCAGGAAGTGACGCAGCGCGATCGTTCGCGGTACACCCATGTGCCCGAGGATGTCCGCGAGCGGTGGCGAAGTCATAGCTCGGATACCGCGTCGTTGGCGTCGCTGCGACGTGAAGCGGAATCGCGCGGCCGGCACAGCCATGCCCCGCGTGATCGCGGGCCGGGCGAGGCATCCGACGGTCGCGAGCGACCTTCACGCGAGGCGAACTTAAGCGACAACCGATTCCGGCTGCCGCCTTCGTCGCACGGGCGAGGGCCGCAGGACCGCTCGGACAACGATCGACCCGATCGGTCGGGACGCGGCCCA
>CALELC010000145.1 GCA_937904535.1 uncultured Planctomycetaceae bacterium | reverse complement strand
GCAACTCGGCGGCTCCCTCACCGGTCACCGATGGAAAACATGTATGGGCGTTTTTCGCTGATGGTTCACTGGGCTGCTACGACTTTGAAGGCAACCCGGTTTGGACGATCAATGTGCAAGAACGGTACGGCAAGTTCGACATCGCCTTTGGAATGACGTCAACGCCCGTCCTGCATCAGGACAAACTGTATTTGCAGCTAATTCATAGCGGCGGCGCCAAAGTCGTCGCTTTGCAGAAAGACACGGGCAAAGAAGCTTGGGCGGTGCCACGGCCGAGCGACGCCCATTCGGAGTGCGAACATGCCTATGCGTCTCCCATTGTTTATGACGATGGCACCACGCGATTTCTGCTGACCCATGGCGCGGATTACAGTATCGCATTCGACCTGCAGGATGGACATGAGATTTGGCGAGTGGGCGGACTGCACCCTGCCGAACGTTATGATCCGTCGCTGCGGTTTGTGTCATCGCCTGTAGCGGCCGATGGCATGATCGTTGTCCCGTCTGCCAAGAAGGGATTCACGGTGGCCGTTAAACCCAGTGGGCAGGGGAACATCACCGGCCAGCAGGAGTTTTATCACTGGACGTTTGATGTAACGCCAGATGTTCCTTCGCCGCTAATCCTCGGTGACTATGTTTATCTCTGCCGCGAGAACGGAAATCTGATTTGCCTGGAGCGTGCGACTGGCAAGCAGGTTTATGAAGAGCGGACCAATCGCATCCGGCACCGCGCCTCTCCGGTCTATGGTGATGGCAAGCTCTATTTGAGCGGCCGTGACGGCAAAGTGACGGTCGTGCAACCAGGGCCGGAGTTTAAGATTCTGGCACAGAATGATATTGGAGAATCGCTAGCCGCGTCGCCGGCCATCTCCGGCGGCCGGATTTACCTGCGCACGTTCGACGCGCTGTGGGCGATCGGCGATCAATAGGCTCAGTGGCGGTGACGCTTAACGGAGGCCCCTGCAATGACTGATCCAATGAGCACCTCCGATCCGTTCAGCGACGCCCCCTGGGATGATAATCCGTCGGCGTCATTGCCCGCTGCCAATGTTTCATTCGCCACGCGCCGCCTCCTGCGGCTGAGTCTCGTGGTTTTGATATCCAGCACCGTGGTGATGTTTCTTGCCGCGGTTGCTTCGAATAATGTTACTCCGAGTTCACCGCAGGAACGCTTCGCACTGGGGATCCACCGGACCAGCATGTTTGGCATGCTATTAGGTTTCATTGGGATCCTCCTCTCCCAACGATTGCCTGCACTCGCTGCGTATCTGAATGCGAAACGCGAGTCTGCGTCATTGGGACGTGCACAACGCTCGACCCCCGCCGCCGAGTTTTGGGGCTTGATTTGGGCCTGCATGATTTTGCTGATTTGGGTCTGGGGGAGTGTTTATATCGGCATCGCGATCCTGCACGTCATCACTTATTGGCTCCTGATCGTTGTTGCCGCCTTGTTAGCAAATATGATCATCCTGCATACCGGAACGCTGCGTTCCTTCGCGGTCGGCATGCTGGTGAGTTTGCTGATGATCCTATTTACCTGGAGATTCTTAGGCTCGATCGCGATTTTGTATGGGGACGGGTTTGGGATGGGGCGCGGAGGCGCCGCCGATACCTGGGTGTATGTCACCTTCGGTATTGAGGTTAGCGTAGCGGTCCTGGCTGGACTGCTCTGTGCTGCCTATCACGAACTCCTGGGGTCGATGCGTTCCCGCCCCGCCGATTCTTCGGTTACCCCGCCCGGTGATTGATTAGGGCCCCGATTTCTGCGGCCGCGTCGAAGCGACTTGCAATCGCGAGCTACAATAGGCGGTCAGTGATGAAAATCAGTGGGTAGCGGATCACGGGGCTTGGGTTGTTGCATGCGTGCCGGTTTGACAATTGGGAGTGAGGCGGAACTGATTTGGCAGGTGGCTGCTGAGCACGTGATCCATCTCGGATATCCGCCGCCCACGGTGGTCGGAGGTTTGGTGGAAGCGAATGCCACTGACGTTTCCGCTGTTGTGTTCTCGACTCCCAACATGATTCTGCTGATGGAGCGTGCAGCGAGAAAACTGCTGCAGCCCTTTCTGGAACCGGGCGAAGAGTCGGTGGGAGCCATGGTGCAAGTAGAGCACCTGGCCGGTACTCCGCTGGGAGCCGAAGTGCGGGCGGTGGCGCGCGTCACGGCGATCAACGGCCGGAGCATCGACTTTGAGATCGCCGCCTATGATTCATTGGAGCAGATCGGCCGGGGCACGCACCGCCGCGCGATTGTGCAGGTCGAACGGATTGCCAAACGGATGGCGGAAAAATCGACCAAGCTCACCGGTATTCCCTCTGCGACCGCTGATCCGTCAGAGTTCACGACCCTGCCGCCGACCAAGACATTGCAAGTCGAAATCCGCGGTCCCGTTGCGACGGTAACGCTCAACCGACCGGAGAAGAAGAACGCCGTCAACGTACAGATGACGGAAGATTGGGAACGGCTAAACCGTTACTTCTGGCAGCATCCGGAGATTCGTGTGGTACTGATTCGCGGAGCAGGCGATGCGTTTTGCGCCGGTGACGACGTCATCGAGGTCGGTACGTTGCCGATCGAGCAGGCGCAGGAGCTAAGTTACCGCCAGGCGCGCGTGTACTTGGCTTGGGAGCAACTGCCTCAAGTGTTCATCGCCGCGATCGGCGGTGTAGCACTCGGAGCGGGTTGTGTTGCGGCCTGCGCTTGCGATCTGCGACTCGCCTCCCATGCTGCCCGGTTCGGCATGCCTGAGATCCTCCTCGGCTGGCCGCCCGGGTACGGCATCGCTCAGCTCACGGCCTTGATCGGCAAACCGCGCGCGCTGGAGATGTGTCTGTTGGGCGAGCCGATCACGGCGCAACAGGCGCGTGACTACGGGCTCGTCCATCGGCTGGTCCCCGCAGGATCACTGGCGACGGCCGCGGAGCAGTGGGCCGAACAGTTGCTCCGGCTACCTGCCACGGCTTTGCGGGAAACGAAGCGACTGCTACACGCGGACGAGGGCTTGCAACCCAAGTCCGCTTATTTGGCGGACACCGCAGCGTACATCCGCTGCTTGCAGCTTCCCGATGCCCGCGAGGGCATCGCTGCCTTTGAGGCCAAGCGGCCGCCGCGCTTTTCCCCTGGAAAGTAAGCGGAAATGGTTCAACCCATTTGGCGGACCGCGGCCAGCGCGCTACCGGATCGGTGAGTAGTCGGTTGCCGTCATGAACTGCGACAGCACTCCGTCCTTCGCCTCGGTCAACGATCCGCCGGCTTTCGCTTCGGACGCCGTGCGTGCAGCAATCCAAACCGGATCGTTACGGAAGGCAGTAAACGAAGCCTTGGCGGCATCCTGACTGTCGTGCGCCAGGATATAGATCAACGTCTTATCGGCTCCGGGTTGATCATCGGTCAGCGACCAATAGACGACGTTGGTCATGCCATGTTTTTCAAACAGCTTCACGGTGTGGTCGCGGAATCGTGCATGCAGCGCGTCCAGGTTACCGGGCGTCGTGGTGTAGGTTCGCAATTCAAACACACGATTTCCCGACGCACCGAGCTTAAGTGCTGGAGAATAATCGGTCGCCTGCAGGAACTTGGAAACCACCTTATCGACCAGCTTTCCGTTCACTTCACTGGCTTGTTTGGCTTGTACCCATTCAGGGTCGGCTGCAAAGCTTTTCCACGATTGCTCTCGCGCTTCACGACTCGGGTAGGCAAGGACATAAATGATTTGTCGGTCGTTGTTCTCAACCGGTGTCCAATAGCCGATGTTCGTGATCCCATGCTTCTCGAACAGCTTGGTCGTGTGATCGCGGAACCGCGCGTGTAAGGCGTCAAGCTTGCCTTCGGCGGCCGAGTAAATCCGCATTTCGAATAGTCGAGTATCCGGTTCAGCCGCGGAAGAAACTGCATTCATAACCAGAACCGATCCCAGGGCGAGGGCAACAAGTTGACGTGGCATGTTGGAGGAACTCCATGAGGGCGGGAGTGCTGAGGGCGATGCCTCCGAGCATAACCATTGGCCTCCTCGTCAGCCACCGCGGTACTCGGTGCTAGGGCAACACGCGCGTCGTCTGCGTGGCGAACGTTCCGCCGGGCATCAACCGACTCACCGCTTCCACCACCAATTCGAGCTGCTGAGGTTGGTTGCTAACCAGTTCGATGTCAAAGTCGACGGTCTCGCCCGGTCGCAGATCGCGGATGTCATCGAGATAAACGACTCCGTTTTCTCGTCGGAACTGATTGGCGTTCGGCGCTAATCGCTGGACCACTCGTCCGAGTTCAACACCTTGAGGCAATTGGAAACGCACTCCGACAGCGCTATCGAGGAGGTTACTTTGATTCGTCACTGACAGCGAGTAGCGAATCGGCTGTCCCACACGCACCGGATCGTCCCGGTCGAGCAACCTCAGCACCAGCGTATCCCCGCTCGGCGCAGCATCGGTGGTCGCCGGTGGCAAGACAGGCTGCGGGACTCGCGGATCGGCAGGGATGGGTGCTGGCGTCGACGGAATCGTTGGCGGAGGCTGCACCGGTGGCAAAGCCGGCCGCGACGGTGGTGCGACCGGAGGAGCTGCGCCGGGCAGGATCTCAAACACATACGAATCACTCGCCCGGGCACCTTCAGCCGATTCCACGGTCAGAATCATGTTGCTCTGCGGATTGATCTGCTGAGCGAGAAACAGCGCCTCGGTCAACACCCCCGAGCGGTCGTCAGGACCGACCGGCATGAAAGGGATCACCCAACCAATCTGATATTGCCCGATCCGCGAAGCGTTATTGCCCTCGGTCGCTTGCAACAACTGCAGTTGCGGATCAAAGGTCGCAGTGATCCGCACATTGCTCAGCGGCACCTGGCCCGTGTTGACGACGCGGTACCGGAATGTTCCGTTGGTTCCCGTCGCTATCCGTTCGGGCCCTGTGATCGTCGCTGTCAGCGCGGGAACCGGGAGCACACGATTGATGACCGTCGCGCAGGCCTCGCCTTTAGCCTGTTGCCCACCGTCAGCAGTTGCTTCCACGGTGATGCAGCGGCGTCCCGATTCGAGCGCCAGAAAGGTTGCCGCGGCCTTCCAGGTATCTCCAGGTTGCAGCGGGCCGTCGGACTTCGGCAATCCAACAATCCGGCTGTCAGTCTGAGGGTGGATCAGCCCATTGTCGCTGACCACTCGCAGACGCACATCGGACAATGGGTAATCGCCCGTATTGGTAACATCGATATGGAACGTGAGCGGATTGCCGACTTCCACCGGTTCACCGGCAGCCGCTCGCACATCGAGCCCGAGGCTCGGTTGAAACACGTCGATCGCTACCGTGTCTTCGGCGAACAAGCCGCCGTCCCCACGTGCCTGAAAATTGAGTCGAATCGTCGAGCGCGATGAGACCGACATGAACAGGTCTAACTGCGTGCGGGGTGGAAGTGTGCCAATCTCCCAGTTCACCTGATTGGGCATGACCTCTGCGAACGAATCGGCTTCGGTTACGCGTACACCCGGCGGGATGACGACGCTCAACCGCACGTTGTGCGCTGGTTGGTCGCCCGGATTCTGGAGGTTTGCGAACACCTCGACCGGCACCCCATAGGTGGCGATCGCGGGAGCTCCAGCGCGCAGGGCGAGTTGCGGGGCGCTCCAGGTTACGAACGTTTGGCCGCTGCCGAGTGTTAGATCGGGCATATTGTCTCGCTCGCCACCTGGGCGAATCACGTGCATCGCAATCGCCGCGGTGCCGGAAGCAAACGTCCCCGCATAAGTTTGCACTGGCAACAACTGTGCGGTTGCATTGCCCGACTCATCGACGCGAGCATCGAACACAGCCGAACCACTGCCAGCGAACAGTGCTAATTCCGGATTGAGAATCTCATAACGGACGGTCCAGCCCGTGGCAGGGCGGGTTCCCTCGGCTCGCGTCACGCGAGTCGACAAGGTGACAGGGGTGCCGGCCAGTTCGCGACGTGGGCCGGGGAACTGCCAACGCGCATCGACCCAGTAGATCGTCGCGGTCGCTTTGCGTTGGTCCCAGCAATCGCTCTGCGGAGCCAGCACCGTCCCGCGGC
>CALELC010000144.1 GCA_937904535.1 uncultured Planctomycetaceae bacterium | reverse complement strand
CCAGCCACAACAGCAGCGAACCTGCCGGTGCCCAGCAGGCACTGGCTGACCTGAAAACCGCTGTCAGCATCCGGGTAACCCAGAGATGTTTAATGGCCAGCTCCAGCGAAACGAAAAGGTCGACAAGACGGAGAGCCTGTGGACTCGCAGCGAGCCCCTGGGCCCTGTCAATGGTCGCTGATTTTTCAGCGCGGCTCAACCGGTGCGAGGGCGAATGCCCAAATTTCTGGTCCGCCGTGGAGGCCGGTCAGGCAGGAGTCGTCGAACGCACGGCACCGGCTCCGGCGTGTCACGCCCCCACGCGAACAGGGCCGATGACGAACTGGGCGGTGGTAGTAGAATGGGCCACGAGCGACCGCCAGCGGTTGCTCGCTCGCCGGCCGGAACCCGTCCTTGCGAAAAGAGAGCCGGTTTCGTTCCTGTTTTCGGAGGTTTTTTGCTCATGCCGCTTTACGAATACCAGTGCAACGCGTGCCAGCAGACGGTCGAGGTGCTTGTTCGCAATCAGACCGAACAGCCTAATTGTCCGCTCTGCGGCACCGAGCAACTGGAGAAATTGCTCAGCGTTCCGGCCAGTCCCGCGGTTCGCGGTGGCGGATTGCCGGTCGCCTCGCGCAGCGACGCCGTAGGTCAAGCGTGTGGCGCGCCGCGATGTTGCGGCGGCGGTTGCCAGTTCTGATCACCTGCACCACCGACTCGAAAACGGACGTTCGCCATGGCTCGCAACGAGCAACTGATTCGCCAGCACAAGATTATGCAACTGCTCGAAGCGTCGCGATTTGGCAGAACGCTCGATGAGCTGCGCGACGACTTGGTCCGCGACCTCGGTCTGAGCAATCTGCATGAACGAACGGTCCGTCGCGATGTCGAAGCGCTCACGGCCGCGGGATTGGATATTCGCAGCGAAACTCGCGAACGCGGCAAGGTCTACATGCTCGGCCGAGTCGAGCACGGGATTCACAAGATCAGCGTCTCCTCGACCGAGCTGATCGCGCTGTCGATCGGCCGCGAGTTGCTGTTCCCGCTGCTGGGAACGCAGTACTGGCAAGGGATTGAAACCTTTTGGAACAAGCTCCGCGACGCGGTTCCCGAAGGCGTGTGGGAACACTATCAGAAGTACCGTAAATCGATTCATGTTTTCGGCACGCTCGGCAAGACCTACGAACGCCACGAGGGCATGCTGCGGACGATCAACCGGGCAATCGCGGAGCACCGGGTATTGGAGATCGAGTACGAGCCGACCGGCAAACAGCCCTCGGTCCGGCAGATTGAACCCTACGGCTTAGCGGTCTACCAAAGCAGCATTTACGTCGTTGCTGCGGCCAGCGAAGTCGATGATCCGGCGGAACGCCTGCGGCACTGGAAGCTCGACCGGTTTCACCGCGCCACCGCGCTGGACCGTTGGTTCAAGCCCGATCCGAACGTCGACCTCAGCGAGCATCTGAGTCGCTCGATCGGTATTTTCTCGGGTGAAGCGACGGTGGAAGTGCAGATCCGATTGGGCGAGCGAGCGGCGGCCTGGGTCCGCGAGGATCCCTGGCATCCAGAGCAGCAAATGGAGCCGCTCTCCGGGGGCGGCGTGATGTTGACGGTGCGAGCGGCACACCCCCGTGAGTTATTGCCCAAAGTGTTGTCCCTGGGCAGCGACGCCGAGGTGATCGCGCCGGAGTCGTTTCGAGCTGCGGTGGCCGACGTCGTGCAGAAGCTGGCCGATCGCTACGAAACGAGCGCAAGCTGACTTGGCACACCGTTCTCGGGTAGGATGGCAACAGAATGATTGCCGCTACCTTCTGGGCCAGACCCATTCGCTTCCGGGGCCAGTGAAGCTATGTCGATTGAATCCGCTCGTTTTGTCCGACTGCGACGAAACTCGATCCGGGCGATGGCGTTCTGTGCGGCCGTGGCCACTCTCCATAACGCCGGGGCCGATTCGCCGTTACCGTCGTCTGTCGCCGACGTTGAAGTCCCGAAACTCATCGAGCAATTGGGACATCCAAGTTACGCGGCTCGAGTACGAGCACGTGAATCGTTGGAACGGCTCGGCTTGCAGGCCTTCGACGACCTGCATGCAGCGCAATACTTTCCAGATGTCGAAGTCGCGGCCACTGCTCGGTACCTGGTCAGCAGTCTGTTGGTGAGTTGGTCGACGGAGTCAGATCCCGCGGGCGTGCGCGAAGCCCTACACGAGTACGGGGCGCAGAGCGAAACCGAGCGACAGAATCGCATGGATCGACTGGCCGAATTGCCAGGCCGACAGGGACTGCCGGCACTGGTGCGTCTGGCGCGTTTCGAGACCTCTCTGCGGCTCAGTCGCGAGGCGGCGCTGGCGGTGATGCGCGGGCCGATGAGCGACGACGCAAAGGTGCGTAAGTCGCAGGCTCAGACGATTCGCGAAGTCCTGGGCCGCAATGAACGTCAGGCAGCCCAGTGGTTGCGAGCCTATGCGGAAGACCTGGAGCAAGGCGAATACGCAGCCGACAAGTGGCAACAGCTGGTGTCGCAGCAGCGTCAGATCGTCGAGCAAGGCGGCGATACCCTGACGACGCGTCCGGCGGTGTTGGAACTGATTCGAGTGTGTGCGACTCGTGCCGTGGCGGCTGGGATGCACAACGAAGCCCTGGCACTCGTCGGGCAGCATCTGGACTTGGTCCCGCCACGCTCGCTCGAAGTGCTCGACGCCTGCAGTTGGGCGATCGACAACAACATGCATGCCTTGGTGCTGCAACTGCGGCAGCGCAACCCAGACTTGTTCGCCCGCCAACCGATTCTGCTATACGGAGCGGCCGAGGCGCTGCTAGCCACCGGGGCGGGAGAACAGGCTGCGGATGAGCTGGCCGCTCAAGCTGCGGCAATTGATCCGCTGCCGCCCGAAGGGAGTGAACAGGCGGCAAAGCTGTCGCCCAAAGCACTCGAGGAACTTGCATACCGGCATCGTGAAATCGGTCGCGAGTTGGAGTCCCGAGGACTGTTCCGCTGGGCGGAGCGGGAGTATCGCCACATCATCGACGCGATGCCGATCGACACGCTGATCTCAGCCGCTGCACGGACCGAACTGGCAACGATGTGCGGGGATCTGCTGCGTTATCAGGACGGTTACGAAATCTTGGAGCCGCTGCTGCGCCGGGCCGACGAAGATCAGAATTTTGCCCGCCGGCTACAATCACAGTTCAGCGTCGTGACGCGGATGAAATCGACCATGCTCTACTACCGGGGTTTGGTCGAAGCCAAATTGGAGGATCCGGAGCAACGGCAAGCGGCGCAGCAAACGCTGGTCTCAGCGTTGGAACTCGATCCGATCAATGTCGATATTCTGATCGCAATGTATCGACTTGAGGGCGATCAGCGCTGGCGCGAGGATGTTCGCCGGCGGATCCGTTCGATCGCCACCACCTTTGATAACCAAATCGAGGCGGTGAACCAGCAGATTCAGCTCCGCGTGCGTTTTCCTGACATGCTTTCGCGACTCGCCGAGCAGTACAACCAGTACGCTTGGTTGGTCAGCAACACCGAAGGTGATCAGCAGAAAGCGCTGCAGTATAGTTTGCGTTCATTGGAACTAACGCCCGATGAGCCGGCGCTCCTCGATACCGCTGGCCGTTGTTACTTTGCCGTTGGCGATTTGGAAAATGCGCTGCGGGTTCAGCGCCGGGCCGTGAAGATGATGCCCCATTCGCCTCCGCTCCTGCGGCAGTTGGCCGAGTTTGAAGCCGCTGCCCACGAGAATGCGAACCGTGGAGGCGGCAGCGTGCAGGAACCGAGTGCTGATGGAGATGACAGCTAAGTCTCTGGAGCAGCGCCAGGAACGAGCCGCGATTTGGGCCTGCCTGCTCTGGATCGCAGTCGTGCTGGGTTTGTTTGTAGCGGCGCGACTGCTGCAGCCGGGCCCTCAGCAACGGCTGCTGATCGGCGGGGCCGAACTGCCGCAGCTGTGTCGGTTTCGAGCCGTCTGGGGCGCCGATTGTCCTGGCTGTGGGCTGACGCGCAGTATTGTACTGGCGGTCCGGCTGCGGCTGGCGGAAGCCTGGACGATGCAGCCGGTGGGCGTGCTCTTCGCAAGCTACCTTGCTGCGACGATCCCGCAGCGAATGTGGCGGCTGACGCGGCTGTTGACTGCCCGCCCGACGCGCTCAACGCTCCGCTGGGAACTGCTGCTGTTGACGACGTTGGTCGGCATCGCTTCCATCCGCTGGCTGGCGCTGGGGCTAGGGCTGCTGTAGGCCGGCCGATCAGTCGAGACTGCGGGGCTGCAACTGATAGAACAGCGCCCGTTTTTGGTCTGGCAACGCGTAATCAAAGCCGCAGCGTTTGAGAAAATCCTCGCTGCTGCTGATCGCCATCACCTCTACAACGCCCAGTTCTTTGGCCCGCTGTACACAACGTCCAACCAGTTCTTGACCGATGCCACGACCCTGATAGTCGGCGCTGACGGCGAGGCTTTGAACTTCTGCGAGTTTGCGGCTGTAGACCTCGACTGCGGCAAACCCCACCGCCCGGCCACCAGCTTCAGCAATGAAGCCGTGCCGTGTGAGTTCGATCACCTCGGCCTCGGTCCGCGCAAACAGTTTGCGATTCATGACGTAGGGCCGCAGGATCGCGTGGATCGCATCCGCATCCTCGGGCGTCGCTTGCCGATAGGTGATCGTGTCGTCGGCGCTGCTGGCAGCTCGGTTGGCCATGGCGGCGTCTTCTTGGGTCATCCGGCGTGCCTCAGGCGTTGATTCGGACAGGGCTGGTCGCTTCTTTGATCGCGTCACGCATCAACTGCGCGGGGGCTTCTCGACCGGTAAACAGCTTGAATTGATAGGCGGCTTGGCGCACAAACATGTCGACCCCGGTGATCACCTTGGCCTTCATCTCGCGTGCCTGTTTGATCAGCAGCGTGTTTTCGGGATTGTAGACGGTGTCAAACACCACCATGAAGTTGTTGATGGCTGTCTTGGAGTAGGGAGCCTCGTCCACGTTAGGATGCATGCCGACAGGCGTCCCGTTGACCAGCAACTGAGGTTTCTGGGCATGGCGATCGTCCCAGGTAACCACGCGTGTGCCGAGTTCATGGGCCATGGCGGCGGCACGGTCGTAGCTGCGGCTGGCGATCGTAACATCAGCACCGCGTTGTTTGAGACCCCAAGCGATCGCGCGAGATACGCCGCCGGCGCCGAGAATCAGCACGCGGCGCCCCTGATGCGAAACCGCAGCATCGCTGTTGGAGTACACGGCGTTGATGCAGTCCATCGCTGCTCGGTAATCGGTGTTGTATCCGAGTCGATCGTTCTCATCGAAGATCATCGTGTTAATCGCGCCGATGCCGGTTGCCGAGGCTTCTGCCTGAGTGCAGTAGTCCAGCGCCCGTTCTTTATGCGGGATCGTGATGCTGATCCCGTGGATACCGATCTTGGGACAGGCTGCGATAAACGTATTCAGGTCATCTGGTGGGACACGGAACGGCAAGTACCGTGCGTTGACCCCAGCGTGCTGCATCGCTCGGTTATGGATCAACGGACTATGGCTGTGGGCCACCGGATCCGCGACCACGCCGAAGAGTTCCGTGTGTTCGTCGATCTCGTCAAAGCGATACAGGTCGTGCATCTGCTTGTAGTTCAACTGGCCGGGGGCCATCTTCCGGTCTGTGCTGTAGGTCGCATAGGTGAATGGCGATCCCATGCGGCTGGCGAGGATGCGGGTCATCATCCCGATTTCGCCCATGCAAATCCCGATCGTCGGCACCGTGGCGTTCTTAACCAGTTCCAACATCCGCACATTGTCGGAGAAGGTGGTCGCCATCGTGGCGATCTTCACGATGTCGGCGTCTTCGGCCGCCATCGCTGCGTGCAGCTCTTCGAGGTTGTCAGGGGTGCCGCTGAAATCGTGGAAGCTCACGACCCGCTTGGTGGTGCCGTAACGGGGAATCTGGCCTGCGATATCCGCTTCCAGGTCGACATATTCGACACCGGAGACGATGGCCGAACGCAACAACATCTGGCGATCGGCTTCCGTCCCCATCCAACGACCGCCATCTTCACGGCGGCGAACCGCAATCAAGACCGGCGTTGGACGGTTATTGATCAGCCGGCCGATATTGACCGCTCGGCCGATGTAGTCCAGCCGCAATTCCACCAGCTTTACGCCGTTTTCAGCCAGGTGCTGGTGTTCGGCGATCATGTGTTTGTGCCGGGTGCGGCCGAGGCTAACGCAAATCATGAAGCTGGTCGGAGCAGAGGGGATTGGCAGAGGTAAAAATACGGCGAGTTGCACCGGCGCAGCTGCCGCCGGGCGGATGTGGGCTGGCCACGGGGCGTCGCCCGCCGGTGCGGACGGGCGTATATAATACGTGACATGAACACGTTGCCTACAACCATCTGCGTATTCCTGCTGCAAGCGATTGCTTGGAGTAGCGTTGGTGCGTTTGCCGCCGATTGGCCGCTGCCCCGCGGTGATGCCCAGGCAACCGGTGCGACGGATACGGAGTTGCCAGCGGAGCTAGAGGTTCGCTGGGAGTTTTCGGCTGCGGACGCGGTCGAGGCCCCCCCGGTGGTCGCTGCCGGACGTGTCTACCTCGCCGACGTCGCGGGCACGATTTATTGTGTAGCCAGCGATGATGGCACCGAGCAATGGAAATTGTCGACCGAGATCGGGTTTATCAGTGGCCCGGCAGTCGATCGTGATTTGTTGGTGATCGGCGACGTAGACGGAAAAGTTTACGCCGTCAATGCCGTCAGCGGGAAATTACGCTGGACCAAGGAGGTTGGCGGCGAGATCGCTTCGGGCGCCGCCTTCATCGATGACCGCGTGCTGGTCGCCTCGCAGGATGGCAGCCTCTATGCACTGGCCCGCGAAGACGGTTCCGAGCTGTGGACCTATGAAACCAGCGATCAGATTCGCTGTAGCCCGTCGATCGCTGGCGAGCAGACATTCCTGGGCGGTTGCGACGGTAATCTGCACACCATCGGGATTCGCGATGGCAAGTCGTCAGCGGAACCGCTGCCGCTGGGTGGCCCGACCGGCAGCACGCCGGCAATTCTGGAGCAGCAAGCTTTTTTGCCGATTATGGACGGTGCGGTGATCGCGTTCGACTGGAAATCCAATCGCGAACTGTGGCGCTACACGGACTCCGAACGAGCGCAGGAATACCGCAGCAGTCCCGCAGTGCGTGGAAATTTGGTGGTGGTTTCCAGTCAGAACCGCCAAGTCGATGCGCTCGACATTCAGACCGGCGAGCGGAAGTGGCGCTACACGCTGCGGCGGCGGGCAGATGCTTCGCCCGTCATTGCTGGCAACGACGTCTGGATCGCTTCCACCGACGGCCGTTTGACCCGGTTATCGCTGGCCGATGGCAGCGAACAATGGCAATATGAAATCCGCGGGCAGTTTACAGCTTCACCGGCGATTGCCGATAACCGATTATTCATTG
This sequence comes from uncultured Planctomycetaceae bacterium, assembly GCA_937904535.1. Lineage (GTDB taxonomy): Bacteria > Planctomycetota > Planctomycetia > Pirellulales > Pirellulaceae > UBA6163. Next base: position 7,444 of record CALELC010000144.1, on the reverse strand, counting down.
CTGACAGTCGCGGTGTGCTTCGCTGCTTTGCCGCACCCTGACCGCGATTGGCCCTGCCGACGAAATCCCACCCTCCAAGAAGCGTTTTGCTTATGAGCACTGCCGAAACCCAGCGAACTGAGAAAAAGACCGAAGTCGGCAGCTACTTCATCTCGAACTACCCGCCTTATAGCCGCTGGAACGCCGAAGCGCTGCCGGCGGTGTCCGAAGCGTTGCACTCACCGCCACAGGTCACGACGCCACTGGGACTGTATCTGCACATCCCGTTCTGCCGCAAACGCTGCAAGTTCTGTTATTTCAAGGTCTTTACCGATGTGCGTGCGGCGGATGTGCAACGGTACGTCGATGCGCTCTGCAGCGAGATTTCGCTCGTGTCCGAATTGCCGGTGATGGGCGACCGGCCGTTCCGCTTCGTCTACTTTGGCGGGGGGACGCCTAGCTTTTTGTCCCCCAAACAGCTGACGACGTTGGCCGAGCGGCTCCGCAAGCACATTACCTGGGACGGTGCCGAAGAAGTGACCTTCGAGTGCGAACCGGGCACGCTCAGCGAAACCAAAGTCAAAACCCTGCGTGAAGAAGTTGGGGTGACGCGGCTGAGCTTGGGTGTCGAAAACTTTGCCGATCACGTGCTTGAGGAAAATGGCCGTGCCCACCTCTCTAAGCAGGTGTTCGCGGCCTGGGAATGGATTCAGGCTGCCCAGTTCAACAACGTCAACATCGACCTAATTGCTGGGATGGTCGGTGAAACCTGGGATAACTGGAAAGAGAACATTCGCCGGACGATCGAACTGAGTCCGGACAGCGTCACGATTTACCAGATGGAGCTGCCGTTTAATACGGTCTACAGCGCCGACATCTTGGGTAACAAAGTCGAGACGAAGGTCGCCGATTGGCCGACCAAACGCGCTTGGGTCGACTACGCCTTTACGGAACTGGGCGCGGCTGGCTACAGCGTCAGCAGCGGTTACACGCTGGTCAAAGACACTAGCAAAGTGAACTTCTCCTACCGGGATAATCTCTGGCAAGGCGCCGATTTGATCGCTACTGGGATCGCCAGTTTTGGTCATGCCAGCGGCGTTCACTACCAGAACTTCGCCGATTTAGAAAAGTATTACGCGGCTGTCGACGCTGGTTCACTGCCGCTAGGACGCGGGTTTGTCCCGACCGCACACCAATTGCTGGTGCGTGAGCTGATTCTGTTGCTCAAACGCGGCTACCTCGATCGCGGTTACTTCCAAAAGAAGTTCGGCGTTGACATCCTGTCCCACTGGAACGAGGTTTGGTCGCAGTACCTGCAAGACGAGTACGTAACGATCCAAGGCGATCGAATCGAATTGACACGCGCTGGCCTGTTGCGGGTCGACGCACTGTTGCCGGCGTTCTTTGAGGCCGAGCATCAGGGAGTCCGTTACACGTGAGCAGGGGCGCCTCGGAGCGTAAGGCCCAAGCCGCTGGCGGCGCACTGGCGAATGACCCCAACGCCCATTTTTTCATGATGGGTGAGTTCAAGGCGGTGTTGCCAAGCGGGCTGCGCTACACGACCAACCACATGTGGGCGGCGCCGGCGTCCAGCAAGGCGACGGAAACCGACACGGCGACGCCGCAGGGCCAGTGGCGGTTTGGGTTGACCGCCTATGCGGTGAGACTGCTGCAGGACGTGTACTTTTTGGACTGGGTGCTGGAGCCGCCCGCAACGATCGCACGCCGCCAGCAACTCGGTTCGATCGAAAGCAAAAAGGCCGAGAGCGATCTGTATGCTCCGACCGCAGGCGAGTTAGTGGCATTCAACGAAGAAGCTCTGAGCGATCCCTCGGTGATCAACGTCGACATTTATGGAGACGGCTGGCTGTTTGAGCTCGCCTCCGTCGATACCAGTGACTTGCTCGATGTCGATGCCTACCTCGCCCATCTCGAACAGGCTTGGGTAGTGGCTCAGCGAACCATCAAAGGTCAGGTCTAAACGCCTCGGCTGCGACCGCGGCGGACCAGCTCATCCAGTTCGGCGATCATGCGCTGTGTGATCTCGGGAAATTGCTCGCTGAGATCGTGGGATTCATTGGGATCCTGCTCCAAATCGAACAGTTGGTGTTCAGGCATCGGTGTCTGCACCAGCCGCAGGTTGACGTTGTTCGCTCGCTTGGTTTTGTGGCGGACCAGCTTCCACTTGCCTTGGCGATAACCGAGATTGCCCGACTGGCCATTGTCTTGGACCAGCAGCGACGTTCGTCCCTGGGCGTTCGGTTCCCCCAGAAACGCCGGCAGGACGTCGAGGCTGTCGAGGAATCCATCCGCCGGTAGGGTTTGCTCAGTCAACCGTGCAAGGCTGGCGGACAAATCGACCGTGCACACGACTTCGTCGGAAACACCGGGCTGAATCCGGCCTGGCCACCAGGTGATCAGCGGTGTCCGTGTGCCGCCTTCAAATACGTTGTACTTGCCGCCACGGAACGGACCGGCAGGGCGATGGTCGCCTAGTTTTTCAATCGCTTCATCGACATACCCGTCGTCCAGTACGGGGCCGTTGTCGCTGCAAAAGACGACCAGGGTCCGTTGGTCGAGGTTAAGCCGGCGAAGCGTCTCAACCAACTGACCGACGCACCAGTCGAGTTGCAGAATGCTGTCTCCCCGGGGGCCCAAGGTGCTGTTGCCAGCGAACCGTTCATGTGGCACGCGCGGCACATGGATGTCGTGGGACGAGAACAGTAAGAAAAACGGCTGCTCGCGATGCTGCTCGATCCAACGGACCGATTCCTGTACCCAGTGGTCGGCGAGATCTTCGTCACGAAACCGCGCCGCTTGTCCGCCGGTGTAAAACCCGATCCGGCTGATTCCGTTGTGGATCGTAGCGTTATGACCGTGTGACCAAACGAGTTTGAGCTGGTCGCGATGGGTCAGCCCGGTGGGATGATCCTCGCTCGGCTTTTCCGCACCGACCCACAGCGGGTCGGACGGATCGAGATGGCGGACACGATGGTCTTCCACGAATACTTGAGGAACACGATCGTTCGTGGTCGGCAATAAGAAGCAGTGGTCAAACCCAATCTCTAGCGGCCCCGGTTTCAGGTCGCCGTTCCAGTCCGGGCCGGTGCCCCGAGCGCCTAGTCCGAGGTGCCATTTGCCGATCACCGCGGTGTGGTATCCGGCCTGCTTCAGCAGCGAAGCCAGCGTGGGCGTTTCCGGCTGGATCAATGCTGGGCTGTTGGGCGGCGCGATCCCAGTGCCCGGCACCCGAAACGCATAGGTGCCGGTGAGCAGCGAGTAGCGTGTGGGGGTGCAAGTCGATGCTGAACAATACCCGCTCGTGAACCGCATCCCCTGAGCAGCGAGCGCATCGATGTGCGGAGTCTGTAGCGCGGTGGCACCGTAGCAGGACAGGTCACCCCAACCGAGGTCGTCAGCGAGAATGACGATGATGTTGGGACGGTCTCCAGCCCCTGCGACGGGGGCCAGGCATCCGAGCAATAGCGCGGTGAACGCAAGCAACAGGCTACGAGTGGGGGGCAGCATGAATCCGGCCCTGAGGTGCGACAGACGGGAATGCGAGATGCTGGTTGAGCAAACTCTTACTGTAACCAGAAGCGGGGCCGCCCACAGCTGAGAGCGACGGCGCTGGGCCAGGTGACTCTGGCCCAACGGCTTAAGCCCGTTGCAGTGCTAATCGCTAACTGAGCGCTTCGGAAAACGCATCCACGATCAACGCATGAGCTTCTTGAGCGCGGCTGGCGTCGATGACGGTGTTCACCTGCAGTTCGCTGGTGTTGATCATCTGCACGTTGATTCCGGCATCTGCCAGCGTCTTGAACAACACACTGGCGACCTGGGTGTGGCTCCGCAGACCAATCCCGCTGACCGTGACCTTCACGATGCCACTGGCTCCTTGCACGCCACGCATTTGATGACGTGCGGCGATGCCATGGGCAACCTCCAAGGCTTGCTCAAGGGCTTCTTCGCTCAGGGTGAACGTCAGGGTCGTCGAGCCGTCTTCGCCCTCGTAACCCTGAACGATCATGTCGACAAAGATCCCGGCCTCGCCAATCGTTTCGAACACATCGGCCGCGACGCCTGGATGGTCGGGCACGCCCTGAAGGGTCACGCGGGCCTGCGGACCCGACACCGAGATCCCGGTCAGGGTCAACTCCTCGAGGGCATCATCGCGGAGCCGTGAGACGAGTGTTTGCACGTCGGCCGTCGGAGCGCGTTCGGCACGAATCTGATGCCAGGTCTTGGCATCCTCAGGGGTGCGGTCGAGCGCGAAGGCTTGATGCACCGCCCGCAAGGCGATGTCGCCTTGCTCACGCGGAACCAGCGCAGAGATCTTGATTTCACTGGTCGTGATCATCTGGATGTTCACGCCGGCGTCGCCCAGCGCGCGGAACATCCGTGCTGCCACGTTGGTCTGCGACGCCATGCCCAAACCGACGACGGAAACCTTAGAGACTTCGCGTTCGTGAATCACGCTGGCCGCCCCGAGGGCTGCCGCCGGCTTCTTGATCGCCGCTAGTACCGCCTGCAGTTCGCCGCCTGGCACAGTGAACGAAATATCTGCCAATCCACCGCTGCCGACGTTTTGCACGACCATGTCGACCGCGATCTTTTTCTCGGAGATCGCCGAGAAGATTGCTAGGCTCGTTCCCGGAACATCAGGGACACCCAAAATCGACACACGAGACTCATCGCGGGTCAGCGCTGCACCGCTGACCGGAGCTGAACGCGACTCGGGCTCGGCGACGATCATCGTCCCTTCGATGTCCGAGAAGCTGCTGCGGACATGAATGGGGACATCAAACTTCTTGGCGAACTCGATCGAGCGGCTGTGCATCACGCCGGCCCCGAGGCTGGCCAATTCGAGCATCTCGTCGTAGCTGATCACGCCCACGCGCCGGGCTTCGGGCAGAATCCGCGGGTCGGTCGTGTAGACCCCATCGACATCGGTGTAGATCTCACAAGCGTCGGCCCCGAGCACCGCGGCCAGCGCGACCGCCGTGGTGTCGCTGCCCCCACGGCCAAGCGTGGTGATGTTCAGATCGTCATCGATGCCTTGAAAGCCAGCAGCGATCACGATGTTGCCGTCATCCAACAGGCGGCGGATGCGATCGGTGGCGATCGACCGAATGCGAGCCTTCGTAAACGTGTTGTCGGTGCGAATTCCGAGTTGCCCGCCGGTCAGACTGACGGCTTTGTAACCGAGCGAGTCAATCGCCATCGCCACCAGCGCCACGCTGACCTGCTCTCCGGTGCTGAGCAGCATGTCCATTTCGCGGGCCGGAGGATTCGCGCTCACCTGCTCCGCCAAGCTGACCAGCAGGTCGGTGTTGTGTCCCATGGCGCTGACGACCATCAACACCTGATTGCCCTCCAGCGAAGCGCGGATCGCCTTGCGTGCCGCGGCGCGAATTTTCTCAGGATCGGCAACGCTGGTGCCACCAAACTTTTGAACGATCAAAGACATCGGAGCATGGGAGTGGGTAAGAGAATGGACTCAGTAAGGCATGTCGGTGATGGACGGCCCGGTTGCAAACCCGCGCATAGCGCGTGCCATGCAAATGGTGCGAGCTCGACGGTTTTTGCCTCAAACTCGGGTGAGGCAGCGGGGTCAGTGAATGAAGGGCTTCATCAGATCCCAGCCTTTGTCCAGCCGCCAGCCGCTGGCGCGAGCCGCGACTTCGTCGTAGGAAGTCTGCGAATCCGCTTCGACCGCCGAGCCGGAGATCACGAACGGGACATCACCATGACTGTGTTTCTTGGTGGAGCAAGGGGTGGGGTGGTCCGGGGAGACGAGAATGCGGTATTCACCGCAGCTCTGCAGCTTCTCCACAATCGGTGCAATGATCGCCTCGTCGATCCGCTCCAGTGCCGCAATTTTCGCGTCGTGGCGACCCTCATGCGACGCTTCATCCGGCGCCTCGACGTGCACGCACACCAGATCGTATTGATCCAGCGCAGCAACAGCCGCCCGACCTTTGGCCTCATAGTCGGTATCGAGGTAACCCGTTGCGCCGGGAACTTCGATGCGGGGCCAACCGCACAAGGCCGCGATTCCACGCAGCAGATCAACCGCAGTGATCATCGCGCCTTGCACGCCGTGGAGCGACTGGAACGATGGGAGCTGGGGTGCGCCGCCCAGTCCCCACAGCCACAGATTGGTGACCGGCCGTTTGCCGGCCTGACGCCGAGCAACATTCACCGGATGGTCGGCAAACAATTCCGCTGAACGTTCCATCAAGCTGACCAACAGATCGCTGCCGGGGCCACGTGGGTACTCGTGATCGACCGGAAGATCGGTTAGGTCATGAGGCGCTCGCGAGCGGGTCTGACTAGAAAAGGGTGTCGGAGTCTCGGGCCGGCCACGGTAGATCAGCAAATTGCGATAGCTAACGCCGGGGACGAACTGCAACTGGGAGGGATCGATACCAAAGAGTTTCTCGCGGGACGCCCCTTCGATCAAGCTCGCTTGGGCGGCGGCCAGCAGTTCCGTAGCTTCCGCGGTGCTGACGTGGTCCGCGGTGAAGTCGACCATCACCTGCTCGTCCACCGTGACGAGGTTGCAGCGGACCGCCCAGTCGCCTTCGGCTAGTTCGATCCCTTGCGCCGCTGCTTCCAACGGGGCACGCCCCGTAAAGTAGACGTCTGGGTTGTAGCCGAGCAGGCAGAGGTTGGCGACTTCGGAGCCAGCCGGGAGATGCGCTGGGGTGTTGTTACTCAGCCCCACACGACCCGCCGCAGCGAGGCGATCCAAATGAGGCAACCGAGCCGCTTGCAACGGCGTCTTGCCGCCGAGTGCGTCGATCGGCTCATCGGCACATCCGTCGGGGATGATGATGGCGTATTTCATACGAAGTTCTTTCTGTACCCAGCTTGCTCAGCGGTGATCCACCAGTCGCAGCGGGAGTTTCAAAGGGGAAGGCCAGCAGGATGAACCGAATCCGAACGTTTCACCGATGCGTCGTGAGCGAGCGGGCACGACTGCCCCGCAAAGCCCACGCAGTGTGCGAGGTTGCCTGTGATTGGCGGCACACCAGCGATTCGCTGCACGCTCCGGTGAAGGCGCTGGGTGAAAGTGTAAGGCCAGACCCGGATTTCGGGGAGCGGTCCCACAAGTTGGTCTGGCGGCGATTGCGCTGCCCGGCCCCTGGGGTGGTTCGGGGAACTGATGCGAAGCCGGGCGCGGCCAATTTCGTCGAGTTGGCGAAGAGTGCAACCGGCCGGTGAGGTTCGCGATAGCAGGCCGCTGTTACCGCTGCTTTTCGCGTGCCTCAATCCGCGCTGGAAAATCGACGACGACCAATTGTTGGTTGGCTTCGTCCCAGGCGTATTCCTGGTAGTACGGCAACATCGCCAGTGCGATCCCGTCGGGTTGCCCCGGTTTAATGATCTCACGCACGAACTGCTCGTGTGTCAGCGGCTTGGGATCGGCAATGCTCTGCGCGTTGCGAATTTGAATCGC
>CALELC010000143.1 GCA_937904535.1 uncultured Planctomycetaceae bacterium | reverse complement strand
TTTCTTGACCGGCAAGCCGGCTGCCAAGCACGCGATCTTTGCCAAAGCTTATTGATCGTGTCCGGTTTCGCTCGCGATCCAGCCGACCCTGATCGGCAGATTCCGTGTGCCGAGGACCCGTTCGCCGAAGATCCCGATTACCTGACCCGCCAACTGCTGACTTACATCGGCAACAAGCGGGCTCTGTTAGGGTTCATCGGCGAAGCGGTCGAACGGGTAAAGGGCCGGCTGGGGAAGCACAAACTGCGGATCCTGGACGCCTTTAGTGGTTCCGGAGTCGTCTCACGGTTCTTCAAAGCTCATGCCTCGCTGCTGATCAGCAACGACTTTGAAGATTATGCTGCCGTGACAGCGCGGTGCTTCTTGCGCAATCGCGCGTGCGTCGACTGCAAGGCTCTGAGTGGTCTCATCGACGAGCTAAACCAGCGGGTGGAAACGGACGATTTTCAGCCCGGTTTCATCGAGCAGCTCTATGCGCCGCGGGACGAAGCCGAGATCACCGCGGCGGATCGTGTGTTCTACACCCGTGAGAATGCGCGGCGGCTGGACAATTACCGACGGCTCCTCGAAACCGTGCCGCCGGACTTCCTTGATCTGCTGCTCGGTCCGCTGCTCAGCCGGGCCTCGGTGCATGCCAACACCGCCGGTGTCTTTAAAGGCTTTTATAAGAATCGTGCGACAGGCATTGGCCAATTCGGCGGCAGCGGCGGTGATGCGCTGTCGCGGATCCGCGGTCAAATCGTGCTGGAACCTCCGGTCTTGAGCCGCTTTTCCTGCGAAGTGGACGTGCGTCAAGAAGACGCTAATACGCTGGCCGGAAAGTTAACGGGGCTTGATCTGGCTTATGTCGATCCGCCCTATAATCAGCATCCTTATGGTTCGAATTATTTCATGCTGAATCTGCTGGTTCGGTATCAGCGGCCGGTGCAGATCAGTCCTGTGTCAGGCATTCCCAACGACTGGCGACGATCAGGATACAATGTTCGTAATCAGTCGCTCCCGCTGCTGCAGCAGTTGTTAGAACAACTCGATACCAAGTTTGCGCTGATCTCCTTCAACAACGAAGGCTTTATCAAACCACAGCAAATGAAGGCGATGCTCGACCGTTTGGGAAAAGTGGAATTGCTGGAGCGAACGCACAATGCTTTTCGTGGCAGCCGCAATCTGCGGTCTCGCCCAATTCATGTGGTTGAGCAGCTGTTCTTATTAGAGAAAGCTTAGCGAGCGTCGCTGGCCGCTGTTCGGGTGAGCCGTTATTTGAGGAGTGGCGGGGCCCTGAGGCACGAGGGGCGTGCGTGGGAAGAAGCTAATAACGTTTCATCGACTCCCGTCGCTGGGGCGCGGAGCGTGCCAGACAAGTTTATAGGGAACCGGTCTGGCCCGACCAATTACTCAGCCGATGATGTCGCGGCGGTTTTGCACGTAATCCCACAGCACGAAGCGATCGAGATTTTTTCCGCTGGTAAAGAACACTCGTCCGCGAGTGCTTTGAGCTAGCCGGTAAGCAAAGCGAATGTCTTCTTCGCTTTGCGACCAACTGGGGATCAGAAACAGGTTGATCGTGATCCCTTCCTTTTGGCACAGCAGACCCTCACGCATGGTCGCTTCTTCCGTCCGTGGGTGCGGCGGGTAGAGCATGTACAGCCAGTTGTCTTCGAAATGCGCCGTCGGCAATCCGTCCGTGATCAACACGATTTGACGGTTGGGTGTGTCGGCGTTGACGAGGTGTTGGCGTGCGAGTCGGAGCGCATGCTGAATGTTGGTGAAGTGCGGATGGACAACCGTTTCGCTGATGTCGGGGTTGCTCATATCGGCCTTGAGCTGCACCCAAGGATCATGAATCGTCACCGGTTTGGGCATCATCTGGACGATTTCGCCAGGGGCACGCAGCTTGGCGAACGTGTACATTTCGATGAATCGCAAGAAGTCGCCGGGGTACTCGCTGTTGATCAGCCCTTGGAGTGCCAGCGCCATCCGTTTGACGTTGATATATTGTCCGTCGTACCGCATCGACCCGCTCATATCCATGATCACGCAGGTCGCGCACTTGGGGTGATTGCGGGTTTTGTGGACGACGATGTCTTGGCCGTGCAGTCGCAGTGGCCGCTCACCACCGCTGCGCAGCAGGGAGTTGATCACGGTCTGTGAAATATCAATGTTCGCGACACTATCACCGAACTCATAAGGTTTGGTCTGCTGCAGCTCGACCGCGCCTTCACCTGTCACAGCGCCCTCGTGACGTCCGCTGCGCGAAGCCTGCAACTCGCTAAAGATGCGGCTGAGCAGCCGCGCCTGAAAAATCTTATAAGCTTTAGGTGTCAGTCGAAATCCGCCTTGGGCATCACGTTCAAGGCCCTGACGTTCGGCCTGTTCACGCACCAAGTTCTCGATTTGTCGCTGCATCTCTTGCAGCTTTTCCATATCGCCCGGCTCGGCGAATTCGCTGAGCATGTCCATGTCGATGATCGCCAACTGAGCGTTCTTGGCCGCTTCAGCGATTTGTCGCAGCAGTTCATCGATCTTTTCGAGCTCCTCCTTGATAGCCAGGGCCTCGGGGACCGTCATCGATGTGTGGCCGGTGAACTGGTAGTTGCTGATCAGTTCATCGATTTGCAGCTTTTCGACCATCCGCTCGCCGACTTGCAGCAGTCCCTTGGCCAGCGGGCCGTTGTCATCGCCGGCGCGGTACCACAGCCGCTCGATTTCATACGGTTGTTCTTCGCGGATTGCTCGTTCGTAACGCGGGCGCATGTCCTTGGGAATCGGCACCGCTTGAGCGGCTTTGGCCAGACCTTTGCGAGCGGCTTTCTCGACGCCCCGCGTTTCGTAGGTCTCTAAGATCTTGCGTTTGCGTTCTTCGAGCATCGCCCGCAGCATCTCCAGACTCGGCCCAAGGCCACTGATCTGGCTGGGGTCGAGGCGGATCGCCCTTGCCAACTCTTCGTCGCTCAGCTCACGAAAGTCGCCATACATCAGCGCGTGTTCAAACGCTGGGCTGACGAGGTCCGGCGGCGGTTGAGTGGGGCTCGGGAAATTGGCCGGATCGAACTTCTGATAGGCGTGGATGATCCCGCCGTGGCGACGATTCATTTCCAACTTTCGTGAGTGCAGGAGTGCCCGGTACGCGGACAGAGCAGGGGGCGAGCGGGTGAAGCACCCAGCCGTCTTCCCAATCCGCGTGCTGCCTGGGCTAGACTCTCCATCGTATCCCGGTGGCAACCGTTCGGCTGCCGGATCCGTGTTCAGCGACGGACGGGCGGCCTACAAGCACGCAGGGCTCAGGGAGCCGCGCGAGCGAACTGCTTGAGAAAGAACTCGACCATCGCTTCCCCTGTTTTGGGGTTCAGAAACGTCATCAGGTGCCCCTGCTTCTCAATCGTCACAAACTCACTGGCGACACCGGCTTCGCGCTGCGCCTCGTATAGGGCTTGACTGCTCTGCAGCGGCACAATGGCGTCGCGTTCACCATGGACATACAGCGTGGGGATATCGCCGGACGAAGCGTGCGACAGCGGCGACGCGGCGGTATACACCTCTGGGAGATCAACAAGTTTACCGCCCAGGAAATAGGCTAATCCTGTGCTGTCCGGGTGGAGCGTGGTCAAGTCGCACGGAGGTCCACCAGCACAGATCGCTTGCGGCTGAGGCAGCTTCGCCAACCGCTGATCGTCACGGCTCCATTTTGTGGTCGACAGTTGGGTTTCCAGCGGTTCATCAACCAACGTCCCAATCAGACAGGCGAGGTGTCCACCGGCGCTGTAGCCGAACAAGCCAATTCTTGCCGGATCGATTCCCAGTTCGGCCGCTTGGCCGACCGTCCACAGCATAGCGAGCCGGACGTCATCGACCTGCGCCGGAAATTTCCAGGTGGGCGCTAGTCGGTAATCGACGGCGATGGCGATGATGCCGGCCCGGGCCAGTCGCATCGCGTAGCTGGTCATCGTCCGCCGGCTGCCGGCCGACCAAGCTCCGCCATGAATCAGCAGTACCGCCGGACGCTGCTGAGCCGCAGCAGCCGGATCCGCCGGGCGATAGACATCGCACAGCAGCTTCACCCCCTCTGCGGTGCCGTAAACTTGATCGGTGGAAATGCTCACCGCAGGGAACGCGGCGGTCGGCTCGGCTGCGACTGTCGGGGATGCGAGAGCTGCCAACAGGCTGACAGCGAGCAGGCAGCGGAATCCTAAACGCAGGCGGTTGCCGGCCCAGCCGCTAGCTGCGGTAACGGTCGAGCGGTGATCGATCTCGATTTGTTTCGTCTCCAATGTGCTGCCCTCTTTTCCCTCGCGGCGCTATAGTATCTCTAGTTGCCAGTCCTCGTTTGTCCCCTGAGCCGTTTATGTCGAGCCACTTCAATACCGTTCCCGAAGCCGTGGACGCGATCGCACGAGGCGAAATCGTGATCGTTGTCGATGCGGAAGATCGAGAGAACGAAGGCGATTTCATCTGTGCCGCTGAAAAAGCGACGCCGGAGATGATCAATTTTATGCTCGGCGGTCGTGGACAGTTGTGCGTCGCGATCTATCCCGAGACCTGCCGACGACTAGAACTGTCGCCAATCGTCGTCCACAACGACGCGCCGTTGAAAACCGCATTTATGACGCCGATCGACATCCAATCGGCCCGCACCGGTATCACCGCCAAAGAACGCTGTGAGACGATTCGTCGGATGGCCTCCCCGGAAAGCCAGGCGTCGGAGTTCGTGCGGCCGGGGCACGTCTATCCTTTGCTGGCCAAGGAGGGGGGCGTGCTGCGTCGCGCCGGCCATACCGAAGCAGCGGTCGACCTCGCCAAGATGGCGGGTTTGCAACCGGCCGGGGCGCTGTGCGAAGTGCTCTCGAGCAGCGGCGATCGCGCCAATCGCACTGAGTTGTTTCGCATCGCTGAGGAGCACGGACTGAAGATCATCAGCATCGAGCAGTTGATCGCCCACCGCCGCGTCAATGAAAAGCTGGTGTCGCGAATCGCATCGGCGGCATTGCCCACCCGCTATGGCCGGTTCGATGTGCATGTCTACGGCGTGCAGTTTGAGGATCAGGAACCGATTGCGATCGTGGCCGGTGATCTGCTGGCTCCTGGACCGCCGCCGCTGGTGCGGATGCACAGCAGCTGCTTCACCGGCGATTTGGTTGCTTCGTTGCGCTGCGACTGCGGCGACCAACTGCATCTGGCGCTGAAGATGATCAGCGACGAAGGCCGTGGCGCCTTGGTCTATCTGCCGCAGGAAGGTCGCGGGATCGGGCTAGCACAAAAGATTCGGGCGTATGCGCTGCAGGACAACGGCCTGGACACGGTCGAAGCCAATCATGCGTTGGGCTTCAAAGCCGATATGCGCGACTACGGAGTCGGTCTGCAGATCCTGAAAGACCTTGGCCTGAGCGAAGTTCGGTTGTTGACCAACAACCCCAAGAAGACCGAGGCGTTCAACCTCCGCGGCTTCGATCTGCGGGTGGTCGATCAGGTGCCGATCCTGCCGCCGAGCAACGAGTACAACACACGCTATTTGGAAACGAAGCGGACGAAGCTGGGGCACAAGCTTCCGGAACTATGAGTGTCCCGAGTGTTGACGAACCGCAGCTGAGTGAGGTGTCTTGGTCACCGAGCCGAGTCGCCATCATCGGCGCTGGACTGCTCGGCGGGTCGTTCGCACTGGCGATCCGCCGCCGCTATCCGCAGGCGACCGTGATCGGCGTCTCGCGCAGCCAAGCCTCACGCGACGCGGCGGTTCGCTGCGGCGCGGTTCACGAAGCGGTCGAGCAACCGCAGCAGGCCTGCGCACAAGCCGATTTGGTGGTCCTGGCGACGCCGGTCGATCGCATCGCTGCGTTGGCGATCGCTGCCGCCGAGGTGTGCCGAGAAGATGCCTTGATCACCGACTTAGGTAGTACCAAAGCCGGCATCGTCGAGGCGATTCACGCGCAGCCGCTGACTGCGAGCAAGTTTGTTGGCTCGCATCCAATTGCCGGCGGCGAGAAAACCGGTGCTGAACACGCCCGAGCCGATCTGTTCGAATCGAAATGCGTGGTCCTGACTCCGGTTGATGCGACCGACCCACAGCGTCTGCAGCGGGCTACGGTGCTGTGGCAATCGCTCGGTGCACGTGTGGAGGTGATGACGCCTGAAGAACACGACCGGGCCATGGCGTCGATCAGTCACGTCCCACATTTGGTCGCCTCAACCCTCGCTAATCTGCTCGACGCGCCGCTGCGATCACTGGTCGGCAGTGGTTGGCTCGACACGACGCGAGTGGCTTCGGGCGATCCGCAGATGTGGACGGCGATTTGTCAGCAGAACCGCAGGGCGATCGTCGCCGAGTTGCAGCACGCCTCAGCGGCGCTGCAGGAGTTCCGCGACGCGATTGAATCAGGCGATGACGAGCGGCTGTTTGATCTGCTCGACTCAGCCAAACGCTGCCGCGATGCGGTTGCTGAACGCTGCGCACTTAAAGCACCCGTGGCTCGCTAAACACCGCCCGGCAGCATTTCGGGAAGTGTGCCGCAGCCCCTAGATCGAGCGACCAGACTTGGTGCGATAGACTTGGCGCAGCACTTCAGCCACCGCGTGATACTGATCCGCTGGAATGGTTCCGCCAACGTCAGTTGTGGTGTAAAGAAACTGAGCAAGTGCGGGGCGTTCGACGACAGGGATGACATGACTCGTGGCCAAGCGACGGATCTGCTGAGCCATCAAACCAGCTCCTTTAGCGATCACCACCGGGGCGATCATTTCCTCTGGCTTATAAGAGATCGCAATCGCGACGTCCGTAGGCGTGGTGATCACCACATCAGACCCCGAGACGACACCGCTGAGCGGTTGTTTAAGCAATTGGGTTTGTAATTCTTTGCGTCGCTTGTGCAGTTGCGGATCGCCTTGCAACTCCTTCATCTCTTCGCGCAGCTCTTCGTCAGTCATCATCAAGTCCTGCTCGAATCGCCAACGCTGAAAGGCGTATTCAATCACTCCTAATACCAGCAGTGAGCCGGCGATCCAGATGCAGACTTCAAATAAGTTTTCGAACAAGCTCCGCGCGAGGACCGGCACCGGCTCGGACCAAATCGCAATGATGCTGCCGAGCCGCGAGCGCACCGCCGCGTAGGCTACCACCGCAATGACTAACACTTTGAAAATCCCAAATCCCAATCGCATCAGTCCTCGGACCGATGCGATCCGCTGAAATCCTGCCAAGGGGCTGATGTGTTTGAGTTTGATCGCGGCGGCTGAGGGCGTGATCAGCAAGCCGGTTTGCGAGACGTTGATCGCTATGCCAGCGAAGAACATCACTGACAGAATCGGCAGCGACACCAGCACAAAGAGCATCGCGGCCCGCAGCAGGTGCTGCATCGCATCTTGAAAGGTCCAAGCTGTCGCCAGTCCGGTCGAGAGCGACTGGCTTAAACTCTGAGCAACCTGTTGGCACAGCGGCCCGCCGAGCCAGCGCAGACAGAGCAGGGCGATCATCAACATCACGGCAGAAGACAGGTCGGCACTGCGAGAAACCTGTCCCTCCTGCCGTGCCTGCTCCCGCCGTTTGGCGGTTGCTGGATGTTTCTTGTCGCCGCCTTGTGACATCCGTGCGGTTTACTCCGGAACTGACCACAGGAGCGCGAGGCGATCCAGCGCGATGCTGAACTCGTCGCGAAACAGGTAGCTGGCTGAACCGATCGTGAGTGCAGCGACGGCTAGCAGAGCCATGGCATTGAGACTCAATCCGATCGCCAGCACATTGAGTTGTGGCAGCGTGCGGCTAATCAAACCGGTGATCAAATTGCTCAGCAAGAGGGCCATCACGACCGGTGCCGCGACCCGCACACCCGCCGCCAGCGAACTGCCGAGCTGCGTGATCACCAGTTCCATCATCGGCTCATGCAAGCGCGCTTCGCCTGCCGGCAATGCCGCAAAGCTATCGATCAACGAACCGAGCACATAGCGATGGCCACCGATCGCGATCATCGTCGCCGTTACCAGCAAGCCAATGAGTTGTGCCATTGTCGGGGTGGGATTGTGAGTGGCCGGATCGAGCGACTCACCCAGTTGTAAGCCTCCGGTTGCCGACATGATTTCACCGGCTGTCTGCACCCCGGTGATCACCATCTGCACCGTGGTACCAATTAAGATTCCGATCATCGCTTCACGGGCGAGCAAGATGGCGAGGTCGATGACATGTGCTGCCTGCGGAACTTGTCCGCCGCTTAGCTCCGCGACCACGGGTACCGTCAGGACCGTCAGCAGCACGGCGAGCAGCGCACGCACGCGCATCGGCACACCCACACCAATCGCCGGCAACGCCATCAGCAGGGTGCTGAGCCGCGTGAGCACCAGCACCACCAGCAAGAGATTCTGCTCGAGCAGTCGTGTGAGTTCGCTGACCATCGCTCAGGGCGTCACTGAGGCAGCGCCGCGTTGGTGAAGATGTCGCGTGTAAACTCGACCAGCCGCATCATCAGCCAGGGCATGCAAGCGATCATCACCGCTGCCATCGCGATCAGTTTGGGAACAAACGACACCGTTTGATCTTGGATCTGCGTGAGCGCTTGCAGCAAACCGATCGCCAGACCCGTCGCTACGCCGGCCAATAAGATCGGAGTGGCAATGATCAGGGCCGAGATCAAGGTGCTGCGGCAGAGGTCGACTGCGGTTGCGGGATCCATACTGTGAGGTCTTATAGAAAAGGAAAGGACGACCGAGTGCCGGTCGGTCGGATTCGCTATTGGATAATCGATGCAAGCTCATCGGAACCGGAGGTCAGCCCATGCAGGTTGGTTGAATCGGGTTGAGCACTGCTATCCACCGATGGTCCCAAACGAGTCCATCAGCATTTGCACGACCAACCGCCAGCCATCGACGAGCACAAATAGCAACAATTTGAACGGCAGCGAGATCACCGCCGGGGGAAGCATCAGCATCCCCATGGAGATCGTGACGCTGGCGACGACCAAGTCGACGATCAGGAATGGCAAGTAGATCTGAAAGCCCATCAAGAACGCCGTCTTGAGTTCGCTGAGGATGAACGCCGGCAGCAGCACCCGCAGCGGCACTTCGTCAAAGGTACTCGGCAGCGGTCCATCGGGACGCATGTAGCCGTAAAACAGGTGGACATCGTCGTGATTCTCGGCCACGTCGATTTGTCGTGACATGAAATCGCGGATCGGCGCGGCGCCGGCCGTGAACGCTTCCTCCAGTGACATTTCCACGTCGGGATCTGTGTACGGCACCACCGCGTCTTCGTAGACCCGCGTCCAGACCGGTGTCATCACGAACAGGGTCATGAATAAAGCGACACTGGTCATCACTTGGCTGGGGGGCAATGACTGCAAGCCGATCGCCTGGCGGAGCAAACCGAGCACGATGATGATCCGCACGTAGCAGGTGGTCATCAGCAGCACCGCCGGAGCGAGGCTGAGCACGGTCAACAGCAGCATCACTTGCAGGCTGCTGGTCAGGCCTTCTGGGCTGGTCCACTGTTCCGGGCCGCCGGCGATGAAGTTCAGTGAATCCGGCGGCACCTCCACCGACTGCGGCTGAGGGCTGAGGATGGTTGCAGGTGCTGAGTCCGCGTCGCTTGGTTCGGCGGCGGCTGGCAGGCAGATGATTCCCAGGCACAGAGCTGCCCAGGCGATCGCCGCGATTCGCTGCTTCGAATGCAACACAGAGTCCCTCCTGAGAAAATCCGCTGCGACGCTCAAGCACCGCAGAGGAGTACGTCCCCAACTCTAGAGCAAACCGCTGAGCGGTAGGAAGATCGATCGCCGTGATTTGCTGGCGAGCAGCGTTGACTCGGCAGTCAGGTTGTTTCTATGGTCCGGCTCAGAGAACTCACGTCGGACAACGGGTGGAGATGGAATGCGAGGAGGATGGGGAACCAGGCTGCGACGGTTTCGCAAGTGGAAACCACTGCTACGGCTGCGCTATGCGCTGGAGTACGCGGCGCTGCTCATGATCGCCTGCACGATCCCTCGTTTGCCTCGCCGCTTGGTGCTGTGGTTCGCCCGCGTGGTCGGCGACGTAGCGATTCAAGTGGACCGTCGCGGACGCGAGTTGGGCTTAGAAAACTTGCGGCTTGCGATCCAGCAAGGCGGTTTGGATCTGCAGGGGCGGACACCTGAAGAGGTGTTGCGTGCTTGTTACCAGAATTTTGCCCGTGGCTTTCTCGACCTGTTTTGGTTCTCGCGGCTGACGGTTGATCAACTCGACCGTTGGGTGGAAATCGAAGACAGTGAACATGCTCAGCTGATGTTCTCCAAGGACAAAGGAGCGGTTTTCCTGACTCCGCACTACGGCGTCTTTGAGTGGGCGAGTCTGATGGTGGGGCTTCGCGGGGTGAAGCTGAACATCGTTGCTCAAGACTTCAAAAACTCAGCGCTGACACAGATCGTGCGGCGAGCGCGGGAATGCACGGGACACCAAGTGCTGTCGCGCGACGGAGCGATGCTGAAGCTGCTTCGCTCGGTCAAACGCGGCGGCAACATCGCGTTGCTGCCAGACCTGACCGTGCCCCCTCAGACCGCTGCCACGGTGGTCAATGTGTTTGGTACACCGACCTGCCGGACCGCAGCGCACGTTGAAATTGCACGCCGCTGCAATGCCTTGATGTTCGTGACCGTTTGTGAACCGTTGGACGACGGTCGGGCTCGGCTGCGAGTGCTCGATGTGATTTCGGCCACGGAGGAGCAAAGTTCAGCGGAGCTGACGCAGGCGGTCTGGGATCGGTTTGAAGCGGCGATCCGCCAGCGGCCCGAGTTGTGGTTGTGGATGTACCGGCATTGGCGTTATCGACCGCTGCAAGAGCGGAGCGGGACCGTAGCGAGCGGCCAGGAAGACCCGCATCTCCCGATCCGGCAGTACCCGCGCTACGCCGCCGAAGTGGCTGCTTTTGACGAACTGTATCGCAAGCAGGCGGCCTGAATCCGCTCGTTGTGAACGCTGTGCGGAAAGTCGGCAGCGATTGCTGGCTGCCTGCAGTGGCTGATTGACTCGGCCACGGTTCCCGTCGACCGCTCTGGATCGCGGCGCCGCATTTTGACTAAGGTGCTCCAGTCGGCGGAAGGAACCGCAGACATATCGGCTGGCAACTGCTGGCGGCACTCTGGTGACGCTCAGGGCCGCCGAGGCTCGCCACGAGCGGCGCGGCAGCGACCGCTGGCTCGGTGAGTATTTCATGATCTAGAAAAGGGCTGCAGGATGCAGTGGTTGCTGCGACTTCGCGATCTGGTTCTGCCACTGGGCATCATCGCCTGCTTGGTCGTGATTCTGGTGCCCTTGCCGCCCCTGCTGATGGACGTGCTGTTGGCGGCGAACATCACAGTCGGCGTGATCGTGCTGTTGACGACCATCTATGTGGCGACACCGCTGGAGTTCAGCATTTTTCCGTCGTTGTTGTTGGCGACGACGCTGGCGCGACTGGTGCTCAATGTCGCCACCACACGGTTGATCCTGACCAGCGCTGAGTCGCGGGAGACCAACGCTGCGGGCGGGGTGATTCAGGCCTTTGGTGAGTTCGTTTCAGGAGACAGCATTGAAGTCGGGTTGGTGATCTTCATCATCATCGTCCTGATTCAGTTTGTGGTGATCACCAAAGGGGCGACGCGGATCAGCGAAGTGGCTGCGCGATTCGCTTTGGACGGGATGCCCGGGCGCCAGATGGCGATCGATGCAGATCTCAATGCAGGGCTGATCGATGAAAAGCAGGCTCAGCAGCGGCGCCAGGAGATCGCAGCGCAAGCGGACTTCTATGGTGCCATGGACGGTGCCAGCAAGTTTGTCCGCGGCGATGCCATCGTCGGCATCGTGATTATGATCGTCAACATCGTCGGCGGACTGTACATCGGCGTGATGCGCGTCGGCATGCCGGTGGCTGAGGCCGCGGAACTGTTTACTAAGCTGACGATCGGCGACGGATTGGTCAGCCAAGTGCCGGCACTGCTGATTTCGCTGGCCGCCGGGGTGTTGGTCACCCGCAGCGCCGCAGCGAGCAATCTGCCACTGGAGTTTGTGCGGCAACTGTTCGGCAATCCCCGGGCGCTCGCGGTAGCCGGCGGCTTCATGGTGCTGATGATCGTGACCAAGTTGCCTGCGTTGCCGATGGCCACGTTGGGCTTCGGATGTGTGGGGCTGGCGGTGGTGATGAGCCGGCACTCGGCACGCGAGGAAGCCGATCGGCAGCAACAAGAGCAGGCGCAAGCGGCCAGCGACCAACCGGTCAAACGGGTCGAAGACTACTTGGCCGTCGATCCCATGGAACTGACGATCGGGCTGGGCTTATTGCCGCTGGCCGACCCCGCACGCGGCGGCGATTTGATGCAGCGGATCGCGGCGATTCGCAACACGATCGCTGCGGACATCGGGATCATCTTGCCGAAGGTCCGCGTTCGTGACGAGGCGGCCTTAGGGGACAACGAATATGAGATCCGGATTGCCGGCAGTCCCGTGGCGCGGGCCAGCGCGCGGGCGGACCGCTGGCTGGCGATCGAGTCGGCCGGCACGACCGGCGTAATCGACGGCCAACCGACGATCGATCCGGCCTTGGGGCGCCCCGCGGTGTGGATTGATCCGCTGCTCCGCGAGCAGGCCGCGATCTACGGCTACACCCTTACCAGTCCCTCTGCGGTCGTCGCGACGCATCTGCAAGAGATCGCTCGGCGACACGCGGACGAACTGCTCACTCGCGACGCAGCCAAGCACCTGCTCGACGAACTCCGGCAAGTCGCTCCGGCTGTCGTTGACGAACTGATCCCCACCGTGCTCAAGCTGTCGGAGGTCCAGCAGGTGTTGCAGCTGCTGCTCCGCGAGGAGATCCCAATCCGTCAGCTCGGGATCATCATCGAGACCCTTGGCGACCATGCTGAACGGACAAAGGATCCGGTGCTGTTGGTCGAAGCGGTGCGTCGTCGTCTGGCTCGCACGATCAGTAGCCGGTACCGCGACGCTTCCGGGCGGTTGCGCGTGGTGACGCTGGATCCAGCGCTGGAAGATCGCATCGCCGCAGGGATTCAGCACGACGAACAAGGGATCCAAATTCGCCTACATCCGCAAGCCGCAGAACTCACTTGCGAGCGGATCGATCAAATCGTTAAGAACCTGGTCGCCGCCGGTTACCCACCGGTGTTGCTGGTCAGCCCGCGCATTCGTCCTGGGCTGCGACAGATCACGGCGGGAGCGCTGCCGCGGCTCAAGATTCTCTCCTATCACGAAATCACCCCGGACACCCAAATCGAATCCCTCGCAGTGGTAACCGAGCAGTAAACGATTTTTTAGCTTCCCTTCGCTTTGGCCCTTCCGTAGTCAATCCCCATGCATATCCGGACATTTCGAGCAGCGAATCTCCAAGACGCCTTGGAAGATATCCGTCGTCAGATGGGCGGCGAAGCATCGGTCTTGCACACCCGTCAGGTGCGTGAAGGCTGGCTGGGCTGGTTAGGGAAAACATCGGTCGAGGTCACTGCTGGGCTCCGCGAGGAACACGATCAACCTCGCGGGCGCACGGCTGCAGCGGTGTTAGAAAGCGTCAGTTCGCATCGTGGTTATCCGCTGGAACTGCAAGATCTGCGGGCCTTGTTGGCGCTGGCTGGCGCCGATGATCCGGTCGCTGATCGCTGGATCGAGGCCACCTACAACAGTGCCGCGGGACTGCCGGAAGGTGTTCCGCCGGGACAATGGGGCGAACGGCTCCGGCAAATCGTGGCGCGAGGAGTTCAAATTGCTGGGCCGATCCGCACCCCGCCAGGCTCACGCCGAGTGGTGGCGTTGGTGGGACCGACCGGCGTCGGAAAAACCACCACGATCGCTAAGCTTGCCGCTGGCTTTCGATTGCAAGCCCGCCGCAGCGTGGCACTGTTGACCATCGACACTTTCCGCATCGCTGCGGTGCAACAGATTCAGGCCTACGCCGACATCATGGAATTACCGATGGAGGTCGTGCAAAATGCGGAAGAGATGCAACCCGCACTGGAACGGCTGGGGAACGTCGACCTGGTGCTGATCGATACCGCGGGCCGGAGTCCACGCAGCGACGGCCGGATCGAGCAGCTCCGCGGCATCCTGCAGGCCGCTCAGCCTGACGAAACGCATTTGGTGCTGAGTGCCACCAGCAGCCGTGAGACCATCCACAATATTCTCGATGGTTTTGCCGCGGTGCGGCCGACCGCTGCCATCCTGACCAAACTCGATGAAACTCCTCAGCTGGCCGGTGCCTTATCAGCGCTGGAAGGGCGTGAGATTCCGCTGAGTTATTGCACGACCGGTCAACAGGTCCCGGATGATATCGAGACCGCTGACGCTCAGACGCTGGTACGCGATCTGTTGTCGACCGCCGCTCCACTGGGACCGGTTGCGGCCTTAGGGGCGCGCCGCTCGGCCTGAGCGCAAGAACGGGGCCAAAGTCTGAGGGATGGAAAAAGATTCTAGTAAAAATACTTAATTCCCAGTCGCCGCGGTGCCGATACGAATCAAGCACCCACACGCAATCATCCGCAAAGCAGACGACTGCTGCGGTTTGCAGGGCTTGGGGACACCAAGGAAAGTAAAGTTAAGTCAGCCGTCGCCCGCTGGCAGCACGCTCCAGGATGGACAGCGGCCGCGGGTGACAAAGTGAAATTGAACTCGACTCCCGGGATGGGTTTCGAACACGTAAGTGCTTGATCACGGAGGATTGGATGGCAACGACCGTCACGCCAGATGAAGATATTCAACAAGTCTGGGCCGTATTTGGAGAATTGCCCAAGGATTCGCCTGACCGCGAAGTCTTGCGGAATCGATTGGTCGAACGCTACATGCCTCTGGTTCGCTACAACGGCGAGAAAATTTGGCAACGCCTCCCTGACGGAGTCGAACTCGACGACCTGATCAGCGCCGGGATCTTCGGCTTGATGGATGCCATCGACGCCTTTGACTTGGAACGCGGCGTCAAGTTCGAGACCTACTGTGTGCCGCGGATCCGCGGTGCCATGCTCGACGAACTGCGGACGATGGACTGGGTGCCTCGCCTGGTGCGGAGCAAAGCCAGCAAGCTGAACGAAGCCAAGAAGCAGCTCGAGACCCGCCTGGGCCGCGCACCAACCACCAATGAGCTCGCCGCTCATATGGAAATCCCGGTGGCGGAACTGGAGAAAATGCAGACCGAAGCCAACGCGGTCGGCTTGGTGTCGCTCAATAAAAAATGGTATGAGACCGACAGCTACAAGGACGTTCGCGAAATCGACGTCCTAGAAGACAAGAAGGGTGAAGACCCCACCCGCCGCGTCCAGCGTACCGACTTGATGCGGATGGTCACTAAAGGCCTCAATCGCAACGAGCGACTGATTATTATCCTCTACTATTATGAGGAATTGACGATGAAGGAAATCGGCGCAACTTTGGATCTGTCCGAGTCACGGGTCAGCCAAATGCACAGCGCCATCGTCAATCGCCTGCAGGAACAACTCGGTCGCCGCCGAGCCGAGTTTAGCGCGTAAGCATACGCGACGGATTCCACCCCGGTGAGCACCAAGGCCCCGCATATCGATGCGGGGCTTTTTGCTTTAACGAGCGAACCGGCAAAGATAGGACTAGAGCTCCTGCCGCTGTTGGCGCGTTCTATAGGTTTCTGGCGTGCTCATCCTGATTGATGGCTATAACGTGATCGCTCCGGCTGCGCCGCCCGCACGCCGTGCGGGCAGGTCGCGTCAGCACATCAGCGGAGCGGCAGCGGCGTCTGCCGAAACATGGCTGCACGCCGAGCGAATGCGGTTGCTGCAGCGCCTGGCCGAGCACCTCGATCCAGAACTGGCCAGCAAGACCCATGTGATCTTCGACTCGGCCAGCGGCAACCGGCATGGCCCTGACCGGCTGCGGATCCAGGGAATCCACGTCCGTTTCGCCGTCAGCCACGATGAAGCGGATGACTTGATCGAGGAACTGATCGCGGCTCACCACTCGCCCAAACGATTGACGGTGGTGTCGTCGGACCACCGACTGCAGGTCGCGGCTAGCCGAGCAGGGGCCAAGGCGTTCGACGCTCAGCCCTGGCTCGATGCGCTACTCGACGGCCGAGTGCTGCTGGCCATCCACTGGCCACCTCGAACGGGCAAAGGCTCGTCTGAGACGCGTCCGTCTCACCGCGCCAAGCCGGACCGAGTCAGCCCCGGAGAAGTGGAACAATGGCTGCGAACGTTTCAGCTCGCCGCCCAAGAAGCGGCAGAAACAGAGCGATCACTGCAGGCCGAGCCGGCTGTTGGTGTTGCTCCGCCGAAGCAGCCCAGGCCCTCGGC
>CALELC010000142.1 GCA_937904535.1 uncultured Planctomycetaceae bacterium | reverse complement strand
GCGTCACAAAAGCATCGTCATCAGGCTTTACTAGGGCAGGGCAGTAGGGACCGACCCAACTGAAATGCCAGCAAATCCCGGCGAGCGCTCGTTTAACTGGCATCTGGCGTTGGGTTTGGCGGTTTAGCTGGAAGTTAGCATTCATCCCGTCGGCGTAAAGCGCAAACGGTACCCTTGAGTCGCGGCCAACGGCCGAGAATTGCGATTTCGTTCGCTAGATCCTTCCCCTGGAGTAGACCCCTAGCCCTCCGCAGCTTGTTGTAGTGCTGCGGAATGCTTCAAAGTAATGGCCGCCCCAAGGTTGTCTGTCCGTTTTCAGCGGACGGGCGGCGGCTTTGTCAGCGTGCCTGCCGCGATTGCCGTGTACAGCTCGGCGAAGCTCTCGAAATCGAAATGCCGTAAGTGGCTGCGAATCGATTCCCACAAGCGAACCCGTCTGCCTGTGCGATTCATCGCGGCGACAAACAGCCCACAACAGGCTTCCTGGATCTGATCGACTGTGAACGCCAAGAACATCAATAGCGCCATGACCGTCGCCAAATTCTTTGATCCGTGGCCGTAATTGTGTTCCAGATGATAGCCTTGATTCTTGAGCGTATTGAAGGTTTCATTCTCCACACGCCAGCGGCAACGAGCGGCTTGTTGATACAGATGGAGGTCCTTTTCGCTGAGGTCAAGGTCGGTCACCCAGCTGAAGCGTTTGGCAACCGCATCGTCACGACAGTCAAACTCATAATGCTGCAGAAAATTGATACGCAGATCTGCATTGGACTTGTTTAGCGAAAGACCCTCCACGTACTGCGTTTCCGTTCGGATTTTTGATTTTGGGCTGGCAACGTTGACGACTTCGGTGCGGCAGGTGTCGCGGTCGATCGCCTCAATCACCTGTTCGAAAAGATGCTTGTGGTCGCCAGGCTTGGCACCGAGAAGAAAGTGCATCTTGGCGGATTTGAGGTCGGCGATGTGCGGAGCATTGCTCGACAAGCCGTCTTCGACGACAAGCATATTCAATTTGGGATGCTGCTTCCGCAAGCGTTTGAGCAGGCGTTTCGTTGCATTTCGCTCGCAATCGTTTTTTTCTTCGCCGTCGCTGCGGACGATCGGCTCCACGGCCATGGGAATTACTTGTCGAGTGACCGGATGCACCAGCACGGCCGCAACGACCTGATGATAGTACTGCTCTTTTCCGTTCTTGCGGCGAACCAGGCAATGTTCACAGCTGATGTTGTCCGAGCAGAAATAGTTCGAGCCGTCGATCGCGATCAGGTAATACTGGCCATCAAAAAGCCATTGCTTGAGTTCCCTGCCACGCTGCAGTTCCCAGAACAGGTCAGCAAATGCTTCGTTGAGCGGTTCAATGTCGATGCCATCAAGGACAGCCCGCATCTGGGTATCGCTGGGGACCTTGTTGATCTTGAAGAGTTTCTCGATCCGCAGTTCTCGAAGACGGTCCTCGAAAGCCAGCATCGAGGGTGCCTTGGTGGCAAACATGGCAAAAGCGCTCATCAGCGTGTCGGCCATTGGGTAATCGCAGGAAGCCTGCCTTCGGCTGTCAGCGACGGAGTCAAAGCGTCGCCGAAGTGTGTCGACCAACGCATCAGCAGAAAGACCGCGGCGTGGGGCTGGAATCGCTGGCTGCTGGTTCATGAGAGGGCCTTTTGGAGTAGCCCTCATTGTCGGCAAAACTGAACGCAACGCCACCGGAACCGAGGCTCCGCCCACTTCGCGACATGCTAGCAAATTGCGTGTGTCAAAACCCCGAGAAAACCTCGTTCCCGCAGCTCGCCGGGAACTGCTG
>CALELC010000141.1 GCA_937904535.1 uncultured Planctomycetaceae bacterium | reverse complement strand
CGGAAATCGGCGAAGTCGTGCTCGTCGATGGTAGCACCCGGGTGCCCAAGGTCCGAGAACTGGTCAAACAGGTGTTCGGCAAAGACCCGCACCAGGGCGTGAACCCAGACGAAGTCGTGGCTGTCGGAGCGGCGATCCAAGCGAGCGTGTTGGCCGGTGACCGGACCGACGTGCTGCTGCTGGACGTGACTCCGCTGACCCTCGGGATCGAAACCGAAGGCGGCGTGATGACGCCGTTGGTCGAACGCAACACGACGGTGCCCGTCGAGAAGAAGAACATCTTCAGCACCGCAGCGGATGGCCAAACCGCGGTCACCGTGCGGGTGTTCCAGGGCGAACGCAAGATGGCGGCGGCCAACCGATTGCTCGGTGAGTTCAACCTCGAAGGGATTCCACCGCAACCGCGTGGCGTCCCGCAAATCGAAGTCAAGTTCGACATCGACCAGAACGGGATCCTCAACGTCTCAGCCAAGGAACTCGGTTCCGGAAAGGAAGCGAAGGTCGAGATTAAGGAAGCCGGTGGTCTGGACGAGTCCGAAATCGAGCAGATGCGCAAAGACGCCGAGGCCAACGCCGAGGAAGACCGTCGTCAGTTCGAATTGGCTGAGGCCCGCAATAAGGCCAGCCAGATGACTTATCAGTGCGAAAAGCTGATGAAGGACAACGACGACAAACTGAGCGATGCCGACAAGGAGCCGATGAACAAGGCGATCGAAAAGGTCAAAACCGCCGCTGCGGGCCAAGACGTCGCCGCGATCAAGCAAGCGACCGAAGAACTCAACGCCGCTTCGCAAGCCTTCAGCAAAGTGCTCTATGAGCGCAGCGATGCGAGCACAGCTGAGGCCGGTGGCGCCAAGTCGGCGGCCAGCGCGGACGACGATGCGATTGACGCAGAGTTCGAAGTGAAGGACTGACCTCCGCCCTCCGCGGCGGCTTGAACGCCTTCGGCCAACTGGGGTGTCCCCTTAGCAACACGCTTGCCGCCTCGCGGTGAGCGCGGGTGCTGTTGAGGACGTCCATCGATCAAGCGGCGATGTAGCACTCGCCGCTTTTTGTTTGCACGGACCGAGCAACAGGGACGGGCCCTGTTGCTCCGAACCGGTCCCCAAAGCGGTCCTCCAGAAGCCCTGCACAACAGGAGGCTGACCTTCTTTTCTGTTCGCGTGATCCTTGATCTTACCCTGAAGGAAATCGATCCATGGCATTTCGTTTTGACAAACTGACCACCAAGGCCCAGGGACTGGTCGCCGAAGCGCAAAGCCTGGCGACGTCCGCAGGGAATCCAGAAATTGATCCTCTGCATCTGCTGGCAGCCATGCTCAGCGAGACCGATGGGATCACGCGGCCCTTGCTGCAAAAGATCAACGTGGACGCTCAACAGCTCAGCAAGTTGGTCACCAGCGAGCTTTCGCGATTGCCGTCGGTCTCTGGCGGGCGACAACCGCAGATCGCACCAGCGTTGCAGAAAACCTTTGAAGCGGCGACCGAATCAGCCAAACAACTCAAAGATGAGTTCATCAGCACCGAACACCTGCTGGTAGGGCTGACGCGCAGCGATTCCAAAGCAAAACAGATCCTCAAACTCTCGGGCGTGACCGCCGATGACGTGCTCAAGGGGATGGCTCAGGTCCGCGGCTCTGCCCGTGTGACCGATCCCAACGCCGAATCGACCTACCAGGCGCTGGAAAAGTACGGCATCGATTTGACGCTGTTAGCCAGCCAAGGCAAGCTCGATCCGGTGATTGGGCGCGACTCGGAAATTCGCCGCGTGATCCAAGTGCTCTCGCGACGCACCAAGAACAATCCGGTGCTGATCGGCCAACCCGGTGTCGGTAAGACCGCGATTGCTGAAGGGTTGGCGCTGCGGATTTTTGAAAACGACGTGCCGCAGAGCCTGAAGGACAAACGCGTGATCTCGCTCGATATGGGCGCGCTGGTCGCCGGAGCGAAGTTCCGCGGCGACTTCGAAGAACGGCTCAAGGCGGTGCTCCGCGAAGTCAAAGACAGCGCCGGCAGTGTGATCCTGTTCATCGACGAGTTGCACCTGGTGGTCGGTGCCGGCAAGGCCGAAGGCTCAGCCGACGCTGCTAACTTGCTCAAGCCGGAACTGGCCCGCGGCGCGCTGCGCTGCATCGGCGCCACGACGCTCGACGAGTATCGCCAACACATCGAAAAGGACGCAGCGCTGGAACGCCGTTTCCAGCCGGTCTATGTCGGCGAGCCGAACGTGGAAGATACGATCGCGATCCTCCGCGGGCTCAAGCCGCGCTATGAATCGCACCACGGTGTGCGGATCACCGACAGCGCCCTGGTGGCCGCTGCCACGCTGTCGCACCGCTACATCGCTGATCGCTTCCTGCCGGACAAGGCGATCGACCTCGTCGACGAAGCCGCCAGTCGGCTGGCGATGGAAAAGGAGAGCGTTCCCGAGCCGATCGATCGGGTCCAGCGGCAACTGCGGCAGCTCGAGCTGGCCCACCGGCAACTGGCTGACGAAACCGAAGCGTCGGCGGTCAGCAATCGCGAAGAGATCGAATCCGAAATGGAGCAACTCAAACAGCGGCTCGCGTCGCTGCGCGAACAGTGGGAAGCCGAGAAGATGGGGATCAGCGACGCGCAGTCGCTGAGACAAAAACTCGAAGCCGCCGAGCACGCGTTCCGCGCCCTGGAGGCCGAAATCCGCGAGAAACAATCCTCCGGCAAAGCGGTTTCCGAAAGCGATTATCAGCGGCTCTATGAACTCGACCAAGATCGCCGCCAACTGCAACAGCAGATCGCGACGAAAGAGGCTGAGGAAGCGGCGCGGGCCGAGACGCCTGCCAGCGACGAAGCTGGTGGCACCGAGGGCCGACGCCTGCTGCGCCAAGACGTCACCGAAGAAGAAATCGCTGAAGTGGTCAGCGCTTGGACCGGCGTGCCGGTCAGCCGCATGATGGAGACCGAACGCGCCAAATTATTGGTGATGGAAGAACGTCTGCACCAGCGCGTAATCGGCCAAAACGAAGCGGTCGAAGCGGTGGCCAATGCGGTCCGCCGCAGTCGCAGCGGGTTGCAAGATCCTCACCGGCCGATCGGGTCGTTCCTGTTCCTCGGACCGACCGGCGTCGGTAAGACCGAGCTCTGCAAGGCGCTGGCCCAGGTGATGTTCGATGACGATCAGGCGATGGTCCGGATCGACATGAGCGAGTTCATGGAACGCCACAGCGTGGCCCGCTTGATCGGTGCCCCTCCGGGATACGTCGGCTACGAAGAAGGCGGCAAGCTCACCGAAGCGGTGCGCCGCCGACCGTACTGTGTGATCCTGCTCGACGAGATGGAAAAGGCGCATCCCGATGTGTTCAACATCTTGTTGCAGGTGCTCGACGACGGCCGGTTGACCGATGGTCACGGTCGCACCGTCGACTTCACCAACACGGTGGTCGTGATGACCAGCAACGTGGGCAGCCAGGTGATCCAGCGAGTAACGTCCGAGGGCGGAAGCGAAGAAGAACTCCGCGAAGCGGTGCTCGAGGCGCTCAAAGCACGGTTCTTGCCAGAGTTTCTCAACCGGATCGATGACGTGGTTACCTTCCATCCGCTGCGGCGCGATGAAATCCGTCAGATCGTGGCAATGCAGTTGCAGCACCTGGCCGACCGCGTGGCCGAGTCGGACCTGCGGTTGGAGTGGACTGAGGCGGCAATCGATCGGGTTGCGGCCGAAGGCTATGATCCGGCGTTTGGTGCTCGTCCGCTCAAACGCGTGATCCAGCGGGAGATCCAGAACCCGATGGCCACTGCCCTGCTCCGCAACAGTTACCCGCCGGGCAGCACCGTCATTGTCGACTTCGACGGCAACGAGTTCACATTTCGGGCAAAAGAGGCGTAATCGACTGGTGACAGTGAGCTGCTGCCCCTCCGCGGGGCAGCGGTCAGGAGCTAACCGAGGAAATCGATGCTCTAGGTCGGTAAAGGCTCGCTTCGCTCCCGCTCAATTGTCGATAAACCACCCTCAAGGCCGTTTCGGTCGTTCAACCGCTGCTCTGCCGGCGGCGCACCGCTCAGGTAGCGGGTGAGGATGGCCCGCTAGGAGCGGCCGGTTTCATATCTGCCTAAATCCCGTACCATGCGGCCGCAAATGCGCCGTTGTGTGGGCGCATGGTATGTCTGTTTTGTCCGTTTTCTGTAAGGAAGCTTTGTGATTCGTACACCGCGTAAGACGGGGTTCACGCTCGTCGAGCTGCTTGTTGTTATCGCCATCATCGGCGTCATGGTCGGATTGTTGTTGCCCGCTGTGCAAGCTGCTCGCGAGGCTGCTCGCCGGATGAGTTGCTCCAACAACCTCAAGCAATTGGCTTTGGCCTATCACAACTATCACGACACCCACAGTACTTTCCCGGCTTATCAATTCGATGTGATTCAGGCCGGCGGCAGCATCAGCTCGTGGCTGGGGCATGGCGGTCTGACCATGATCCTGCCGTACATCGAGCAGCAGCCGTTGTACGACCGATTCGATTTCTCACTGGCCTGGGATGCCGGGATCAACGACACGAACGCACGGACACGAATCGCGGCGTTCCTCTGCCCGACCGACGTCCCTTATCCCGATCCGGCCTGGAGCGGCAACAACTACGCGCTCAACGGCGGATCGCGCCGTGACTTCTATTCCACTGGTTCGCCGGTGAAGTCCAGCGGACCGTTTGTTCGTCGCCAAAACAGCGGCTTCCGCGATATCGTCGACGGCACGTCCAACGTGATCTTCATCGCCGAGTTCCTCAAGGGCGACAATGTCGGCGGCCAGTTGGATCGCAAACGCGACTTCACCTATGAACTCAACCTGGCGACCGACCAATTCCCAACCCAAGCCGAAATCGAGGCCGCCGGAGCCGCCTGTGATAACACGGGCCTGAGCTGGCAAGCCTCCAACGCTGGTCGGACTTGGGCGGCAAGCTTTCCGGGCTTCATCGCGATCAACACGATCGCGCCGCCCAACTGGAAGCACATCAACTGCTGCCAAGGTGGATCGTTCGGGTATGCCTGTGACCGTAACGGCATCGTGCCGTCGCGCAGTCTGCACTCCGGCGGCGTGCAGGTCGCGTTTGCTGACGGATCGGTGAAATTCGTCACCGACAGCGTCGACTTCATCAACTGGCAGCGGCTCGGCGCTCGTGCCGATGGTGAACCGACTACCGGTCTGTAACTACCGGTCTGTAATCGTCAGTTTGGCATTGTCAGCGGGCGCGAATCCGGTGCTCGCTGACTGCATTAGCGGCGCGGGCCGCGTCTTTCCATCGGCCAGCCAGGTCCTCTGGCTGGCTGAGTTCAGCAGCTGCAAAGTGTTGACGGCTGCCAAGACAACGGGAAGGTCCAGCCGCGCGCCGCCAGGATCGCTGGCCCGGAAGCGGCTGGCGATGCCGATGCGGATCCGAGCCGGTGAGGCTCGCTTCACGCTCCGCCAGTAAGCAATCTTCTTTAAAAGGAACCTGTGTTGAAATCGTTCGTTGCAGTGTGTGTATTGGGTGTGGCGCTGTCGGTTGGTTGTGGCAGCGACGAATCGGTTGCCGTTCAGGAGCCTGCCGCCACGGCGGTGATCAAGAGCAGCCTAGAGCACCTCGCTCAAACCGGCGTGGTTGATAGCGGGATCATGGTCTTGGAAGAGAACATCGCCAAACTACAAGAAAGCGATGCTGCCAAGGCCGCTGAGCTGTCGGCCGACTTTGCTAAGCTGAAATCGGCTAGCGGTCCGGCGGCGGTCAAGAGCCAAGCCACGGCGATGCTCCAGAAGCTGTAGTCCGTCAGGCGACCGTGGGAGTCGCCGGCTGGGTTTTCGCCGGCGCTCCACGGTTGACTTCTACAGCATGTCCATCGGGTCGATATCGACCATGAACTGGATATCTTCTTTTGCCGGCGGGTGCAGTTCCGCCGTCGCCAGTCGAATCGTTTGTCCGAGCAGACGGTTGTCGGTCGACTGCAGCAGGATGTGAAAGCGGTACTTGCCTCGCAGGCGGCTGATCGGGGGTGGGGCTGGCCCGAGGATACGGACTTCGGCACCCAACCTGTCGCGCGCGGCCTCGAGCATCTTGAGCATCGATTCGGCGAACGCTTCCGTCGTCTTCTCCACCACGCCACGAATGATGATTCGCGCCACGCTGCCCAGCGGCGGGTAGTTGAACTTGCGCCGCTGCAGCATCTCGCCTTCTGCAAACCCGACATAGTCGTGCGTCGATGCCGCGATGATCGCCGGATGGTCAGGCGAGAACGTCTGCACGATCACCTGGCCGCCGCGGTTACCGCGTCCGGTCCGCCCCGCGACCTGCGTAACCAGTTGGAAGGTGCGTTCGGAAGCGCGAAAATCGGGGAAGTGCAGTGCGCTGTCCGCGTTGATCACGCCGACCAGCAGCACGTTGGGAAAGTCCAATCCTTTAGCGATCATCTGCGTGCCGAGCAGGATCCGGATCTCGCCGCTGCGAAACGCCGATAGCACTCGTTGGTGACTGCCGGGTTTGCGCATCGTGTCGCTGTCCATCCGCGCCGCCAGGACATCCGGAAACCGCGCTTTGATCTCGGCCTCCAGTCGCTGCGTACCCAAGCCGCCATAGCGAATGCCATCGAACCGGCAGGCCGGACAGACTGGCGGTGTGGGGATGGTGTATTCGCAGTAATGACAAACCGCTTTGGCCCCGTCACGGTGATGCGTCAGCGGCATATCGCAGTCTGGACAAGCCACCACATGCCCGCAGGCCGGACACTGGATTTGCGTCGCAAAACCGCGGCGATTGAGCAGCAGGATCACCTGCCCCTGCTCGGCCAGCGTTTGCCGCATCGCCTGCACCAGTGGCCGGCTGAGCGCGCCCCCGCCGCGTTCTTCCCGTTGCCGCAGGTCGACTAGCCGCACCGCTGGCAGCGGTCGATTGGCGATCCGGTGGTCCAGCCGCAGTAGCTCGGCGTGGCCGGTCTTGGTCGCGTGGTAACTCTCCAGACTCGGCGTCGCCGAACCGAGCAGCAGCGGAATCCCAAGCAGGCCGGCGCGGCGATGGGCGACGCGCCGCGCGTGGTACCGCGGCTGGGTGTCTTGTTTGAACGAGTTGTCATGCTCTTCGTCGATCACGATCAGCCCCAGCCGTGGCAACGGTGCAAACACAGCGCTTCGCGGTCCGACGACGACCTGCACCTGGCCGCTGCGGATCCGTTGCCACTGGTGGTGCCGCTCGGTCGGAGTCATCTGGCTGTGCAGCACCGCGACGCCATTGAAACGGCTCTCGAATCGCGCCCGGGTCTGCGGGGTCAGGCTGATTTCCGGCACCAACACGATCGCGCTGCGACCAAACCGGACGACATGCTCAATCGCACGGATGTAGACTTCTGTCTTGCCGCT
>CALELC010000140.1 GCA_937904535.1 uncultured Planctomycetaceae bacterium | reverse complement strand
GGGAAATCGATTGAGATGTGCCCTGCTCATCGAGTTCCGCTGCTGGAGGACGTGGTGCGGTTGGTGATGGAGCAGAACCGGACGCGTGTTTCCATTCAGCCCAAGATGGACTGCGTGGCCGATGCGATTGCGTTGGTGAAAAGCCTCGGTGCCGAACGCTGGGTCGGCTTCAATGACGGCAACTTGCAGTACATGGCTGAGGTAAAGCGGCTTGCTCCCGAAATCGTCGTCTTCTGGGACCGCGGAGCTGACACCGACATCGAGCAGGATATTCAAATCTCCCAACAGCACGGTTTTGACGCTCTCGTGTTGCACTCCAGCGGGGTGACTGTCGAGAAGGTGCAGCAGATCAAAGCCGCTGGCCTGGAAGCTGGAGCCTGGACGGTCAATGACCGACAGACAATGGAATCGCTCCTTGCGATGGGAATTGAGCGGATCTATACCGACTATCCCCGGACATTGTTAGAGGTCAAAAAGGGACAAGAACGCATGCATAAGAGCGACCAATTGACCGACTGACATTGTGGACGCAGCAGCTTCGTCCTGAGCAAACGTTTGCCCGCATCAATCGGGATTGAAGAGCGAGACTTCATCAATGCTGTGAATCACTTTGGAGAAGTCGGGCGCGGCGCAGGAGGATACTTGGGCTCCGTAGCTGGCAATGACGTCAGTCCACCATCTGATCTACAGACCTTGAGCCTACAGTCTGCGGCTCATTGGACAACCTGCCGCTCGCCGGAAATCATTTCCGGCGAACATCCCGTTGACATTCACGCCGCTAGGGCAGTGGAGCCTGCTCGCTCGAGCCGAGGTAAGCGATCAACTGACGAACCTGTTCAGCCGTGAGGTTTTGTAACAGTCCATCGGGCATCAGCGAGGTGGGCGTCGGCTTGGAATCAAGAATCTGATCGCGCTCAAGTGTGATCAATTCCTGAGCCGTCTGAATCGTTATCGTGCGTTCGCTTTGCTCGCGCACAACGCCACTGAGAATCCGGCCGTCGTCCACCGAAAACAAGACCGCCCGAAAATCAGCTCCCACACTGGCGCTGGGATCGACGATGTTTTCCAACAGATAGTCCAGCTGCTTGCGGTTGGAGCCGGTCAAGTCGGGGCCGATATTGCTGCCCTGGCCATACAGCACATGGCAGCTCGCACAGACTTGGTTGAATACGACTCGGCCCTGACTGAGCTCTTCCGCTGAAAACTGTTGACCTTCGAGCTCGCGTTTGAGTTGCTCGATCTGTGCCTTTTTCTCGGCAGCCGTGGCCCGCACTTCGCCCCATACCGCGACCAAGTCGCTCCGCAGGGCGTCGTCACCAAAGGCTTCGATTTGCCGGGCATGAAACGCCGAGATTTCGCTAGGGCGAATGCGCCCCTGCCGAGTTGCCTGTAGTAGGAACTTGGCATAGGCGGGTCGGGATGCCAACGTATTGATCATCTCGGCTCGTGCTTCGGGGCTATAGATGCCCGAGGCATTGAGTATGTGAGCCGGGGTATCGGGCGCATCATAAAGTGCCAGCCCACGAATCGCTTCGATGGTCACGGCTCGGTCACCCAACAGCGAGTGCAGCACCGGAGCGAAACCCTCGGGGCGTGAGGCGAGGATGGCACGCAGCGCTTGCCGACGGGCGTCCGGGTCAGCCGCGGCATTGACCACGAGCGCACGCAATTCATCGATCGCGCGCCCATCACCGAAGACCACACTTAAGTCCTGCGTGTAGTTGCGCACGTTCTCGGACTCGCTCTTGGCGAACTTCGCCGCCAGGGCGGTCCAGTTTTTCGGTGCCGGTGCACTCCGCCAGCCCTTCAGCGCCAGCGCCATGCCAGTCACCACTTCCTCGGGATATCGCATTTCATCGCCCTCGGCCAGCGCCAACAAGCGATCTACGCTTGCAGGATCGCTTTCGATCTCGACCGTCAGACGGCGGGCGATATTCTGAGTCAGCAGGGGAATCTGAGACGTTTGAGCCAACTCGACTGCACGTTCGGTCATCAGCGGGACCGCTGGCTCAATCCCCAGCCACAACATGATCGAGAAGGGGAGATCCGCCGACAGGTCCGATCGCTGTGCGAGCGCCATCGCGATGTCCCAGCGCAGCTCGGGCGGCAACTTCTGCAGTGCCGAGGCGAGGTACAGGGCTACCAGCCCACTCTGCTCCTGAACGGTCACTGCGTGCAGTTGGCTGGCCACCGTCTGGGGGTCAGCCGAGCTGCTGACAGCTAACTGGTCGATCAGCAGGCGAACTCCCCATACCCGCAGTTGCTCATCAGGGGCACCCAGCAAACTGGACAAATCGAGCGCACCGATCGCATGCAGCGTCCAAGCCGCACGGACACGCTGAACCGAGTCGTCTGCCGCGGTCAATTGCTTTTGCAACGGCTCGCGCAGCTCTGCC
This sequence comes from uncultured Planctomycetaceae bacterium, assembly GCA_937904535.1. Taxonomy (GTDB): domain Bacteria; phylum Planctomycetota; class Planctomycetia; order Pirellulales; family Pirellulaceae; genus UBA6163. The sequence continues at coordinate 2,274 of CALELC010000140.1, read as the reverse complement.
AGCAATTCGCTGGATGGCTGAGCGGCGGCAGCATCTTGAGACCCGGCATCGAGATTCAAGGGCTGGGCGCGATCATAGAGCACGCGGAGCGCTTGTCGCGCCCACCACGCATTGGGTGACTGCAGCGCTTCAAGCAAGGCGGCGTTGCTCGCTGCGCCGAGATCAATGCTCGCGGTTGACTCAGGCTGGCCGTAATTGAGTTTGTAAATTCGGCCACTGCTGCGGTGCACGCCGTCGTGGTCATGACACTCTCCGGTATCGCTCCAGTCCGCAATCAACACTCCGCCATCGGCGGTCATCAACAGGTCCATTCCACGGAAGAAGGGATCGGCAAACGTGACGAAATCCGGCTCATGCTTCGCCACAAAATGCGAGCCGTCCCGTTCCAAGCGTTCACAATTAATCCGTCGCCCGTGCAAGTTGAGTGTATAGACCTTATTGCGATACTGCTCCGGCCAGCGATCACCTTGATAGATCATTAAGCCAATATGAGCATGGCCACCACCCGCGGCGGAGGTTGTATCGCTGATACCATCGCGCACGTCGCTCCAGGCTTCGCCGGTGTCCCAGTGCACGTGGTCGGCAACCTGTTCGAGGAGCTGGTAGGCGTGTGGATTGCGGTCGATGCCGAACATCCGCTGAGTTCGCGCCCCGGGCACCACATGCCACAGATGGCCGATCACCGTATTGATGCAGAACATTTCACCATGGCGATCGTAATCAAATCCCCAAGGATTGGTCATGCCATGCATGACATCTTGGACCACACGGCTCGTCGGATGATACCGCCAAACACCGGTATTGATATGAACGCGCTGGGAATCGGTCGCTCCGGGAACGCCGAGCCGGCTGGTTGCCAGAATCCCATGTCGGCCATAGAGCCAACCATCGGGGCCCCAGCGCAAGCCATTCGCAATCGTATGGCTGACGGCATAGGCGTCGAAACCGTCGAGCATGACTACCGGTTCACGATCGGGGACATCGTCACGATCGGCATCGGGAATAAAGACGAGGTTGGGTGGGGTTAAAGCCCAAACACCACCGCGACCGACTTCGATGCTGGTTAGCTTCGTTGCGCTTTCCCAGAACACGGTTCGTCGGTCATGCCGCCCGTCGCCGTCGACATCTTCGAGAATGATGATCCGGTCCTTTAGGTCGTCGCGAAAATGGCCGAGCGAGGCACCGGCCCAAGTGTTGTTTTCAGCGACCCACAGCCGTCCCCGTTCGTCGGTGCAAATCGCGATCGGGTTCTGCACGTCGGGTTCAGCGGCGAAGACGGTTAATTCGAAACCTTCGGGAAGGACGGCCGTGCGCACCACTTCTTCAGGCGGCATAGGCAAGGCGTCCGATTTTTCTGTATCGAGCGGTAGAGAAAGTAGGCTTAGGATGACTGAGGCGTAGACACGGTGTCCAAAGTCATTGGGATGGTTTACACCGTTGCCGGTGAGATCGACAAAGCGTTTCTTCTCTAGCATCTGCCCCCACAAGGTCGTTAGATCCGCAAACGCAGTCTTAGGCCCGGCGTGCGCGGCGATGGCGTCGCGGTGGGACGCGAACTGGTCCGCTGGCGTGTGTACCCAATCGGGATTGCCATGCATCGGCGCGACAAGAATGATTTCCAGATCAGGATCCGCCGCGCGAACGCGATCGATCATCGTGGTGAGGAGTTTTTGAAACCCTGCAACGTCGCGGCTGCCGAAATGGTTCATTCCATAAGCAATGATCATCAGATCCGGTTGGGAAGTTAGCAGCTCATCTAAGTGCTCCAGCCCCTGCTCCAAACGCCAGCCGCTGACAGCATTGTTGATAAGCTTGACCTGGCTGCCATAGCTCGCCTCGAGTCCTGCAGCGACCAATTCAGGATAAGGCGGCATGTGCGGTTCAACATCACCGAGTTTGGAAGCGTTAAGTCCATAAGTGATGCTGTCGCCGGTTACGGCAATCGTGACCGGTTCGCCCCGCCGAAGTTTTCCGAGCGTACGACTGAGCGCTGACTCCGCCAGTTCCGGCTTATAACCTTGCCAGTTTTCAGCGGTTACATAAGTGATTTCAACTTGTTGGTCATGAAACCATCGCTGGTTATCAAACAATACATGACGGCTGGGATCGTCCTGTTTGTGATTGATACTGCGCGGTGCATTGGCGGGCGGAAAGAGGGCGTCCGCTGTGAGGAAAGGGATCCGTGAGCCTGGTGGAAGTTCAATTCGGCCCGAAGCAAGGTTGACTTCAAAATCCTTGCCTTCTTCAAAGGTATGCGTTCCGTTGGCCATGCGG
>CALELC010000139.1 GCA_937904535.1 uncultured Planctomycetaceae bacterium | reverse complement strand
TGAGCGGCATCGAGCAAACGCGTGCCCACGACGCTATAAGAGTTGCCGTCTTGAAAGGTGACTTTGGCCTCGGTCGCCCCGGCGATTACGTGGTGGTTGGTCATGATCACGCCGGACGGCTCGATCACAAACCCGCTGCCTAACCAACTATCGGTTCCCGATTTGACGTCGAACCGCACCACGGACCGCTCGGCGCGTTCGATCACGTCGGCCAAATCGCCTTCGGCCTGGGTGCCTGCAGGTAGGAGCAGCACCACGGCAACCGCCAGTGCTCGCAGCACCTTCACGTAGCGGACATTGGCGATTGGAGTACCGACGCGCATCAACATCTTGGGTGTACCTTTCGTGAACCGCGAATTAGCGACCGACACCACACCCGGCGGCCGGGGGGATGGTTTGATCCTAGCGGGCGACATGGGAGCTTGCAAATCAAAACCCAGAATGGAGGGCAGGAAGCGTTATTGCTGCGTGCGCAATCCGCACCCGTAAACCCATTTCCCCTCAGCCCCCGCGCCCCTTCGTAGTGGCGCCGGTCAACCCACACGTTGGACGCGCGAGCTCGCGACGGGTTCCACGAATCGAGAGAGTTGGGCCAAATCCTAAGCTGAATGCGATTGCGGCCAGTGCGATTGGGGCCAGTGCGATTGGGAAGCCGGCCCGAGAGATCCCTGTTCACGGTTAAAGCAACGCAAAGCTCTTCGCCCAGGCCGAAAACCTGAAACTCAATCAGCGGGGGGCAGCGGCGGAGAAACAAACGTGAACTCTTGCCACTTCACCGCTTTGTCCATCGGCTCGATACGGATCACGAGTTGCCCGTTTTGAAATAGCCGCACCGTACCGGTTGACTGGCTGACGACGATCGCCAGCGCTTTGGTCCGCTGGGTGATGGCTGCCGCGGCCCAGTGACGAGAACCGAGCCCTTTGCTCATGGTCAGATTCTCGTGACTGACCTCCAGCATTTGCCGGCTGCGTTCGATGTAGCCATCCGCGTTGATTACAAAAGCGCCGTCGAGCTGCGCGATTTCTTTCGCGTCTTCCTGAACCTTGCCGTCGAGCAAGTAACGGAACTTCTTGTTGTAACCGCGGAACGGATCAGCTCCGCCGTCACTGCAATGCTCCAACACTCGGCGGGTGTCACCGACAATGAACATCGCGCCGACCGGTTTGCCCTCACGACCCTCGCGTCCGATTTGCACCGCCAGGTCAACCACCGCTTTTACCGTCTTGAGCGGGACGCTGCTCTCGAGGCTTTGCAGATCGCGGGCGGTCAACCGCCGCATCCGCTCATCGAGCTGCAAGTGGCTGACCGAGTCGAAACGTCCCTGAGCAAAACCGCCGTAAACCGCCACGACATTGGCGTTCGGCCGAATCATTTCGTCCGCGGCCGCTTCAAGCAGAGCGTGCTGCAGCCGCTCGAGCAGCGGCGCCTTTTCCTTGTTCAGCGGCAGCGGGTGCAAACCGGCTTCGATCGCACCTTCCAATTCAGCGCGGCTGTCGGCTGCCACGATGATCGGTTTATTGGCGGTCTGAGTGAGCTCGGCCAGTCGCTTCCAATCGAGCGAACCATCGAGCAACAGCAGGAGGGCGTCAGCGCCGGGATCGTTGAGCAAATCCGTTGCGGCGCGGATGATGGCGATGCTTGATTTGGTCAGACGATGAATAGCCATCCAGCCCCCGGGCAAAGATCGCAGGGCAACGCAGCGGCGCCGCTGGCAGAGGATCAAAGCGAACAGGCTTGTGTTTTACGCAAACCCAGTGCCTGTCGCAATTATGCCGCGGCGATCTTTACCCAATTCTTGACCAGGTTTTGGGCTAATTGACTGGAGCCAGGCTACCTGCAATCAGCGGACGCCGCGGCCGGCGGCAGCAGCTGCGGTGCGTCGCGAATCACCGCTGCTTCGCCACGGCGAGGTTTCACCGAACACGCGCTGGTGGTACATCGCCAGAGCGCGCAGCGCGTGTCCCTTGGGACCGATCTGCCATTGGTGTCCCCGTTCTGCATGCAGCGTGTTGGCAAGGTAACCGACCGTGCGAACCATCTTCGGCGTCTGCAGTTCAGAGTCTGGCACCGTGCTCAGCAGAAACTCCAGCATGTGTCCGGTGGTCTGAATCTTGCGATCCATATTGCCATTGTCTTCAGGGCGTTCAAACCAGGCCGTGCTCATCGAGCCGTCGCGATTCTGCAGCGTCCAGGTGTAGTTGACGAACTCCTTCACATAGCGATCGGCGCGGTCCCATTGCTGGACGACCGGCTTGTCCTCGGCGCGGCGGCGGCGAAGCGCGTGAGCAAATCCCATCAGGCGGTGCGTGCCGCCGCAAGCTGAGCCGACGATCGGCTGAGACATTTCCTCTTTGAGCAGACGTTGCATGTCCCAGTCTTGCCCGTCCGCAGCGACCCAGGAGCTGTCGCTGTCGGCGTAGTGAGCCAGGGCGATCAAGGTAAAAGTCAGCTCATTGCCGGACTGGCAAGCCAGCTTTTCCCGCTCCAGGATATCGGCGACCGAGTATTTCTGCCGACCAGCATAAACCGGGTAATCCAGCGGTACGTCGATTAAACCGAAGATCGCTAGCAGCTGTGCCTGGTGTCCTTGCAGTCCGACTCCGGTACGGACGTTGATGCCCTGCTGGTCCTGAGCGAACAGCAGCTGATTGCGGCAGGGATTGTTGCCGGCCATCCAGGCGACAGCGTTATAGCGCTGACGTCGATGAATGATCTGCGTGTCCTTATCCCAGACCATGATCGAATGCATCATGCCCCAGTGGGTGCGCTCGGCTGCGTCTTCCGGTCGTTCCCAGTAGTACCGCAGGACCGCTTCCACCGTCGGTTTGAGCTGCGCTGTCTGTGGGAGCACTGGGAGATTGGCCGCGGTGGGACCGGAGGCCAAGAGCAGTTCACCGGCGGCATTGATTCGGTCGCCATAAATCGGTTGCTCAGTAACGCGCGCCCGTGGCGGCTCCAGAGGCTCCGCTTGAATGGCCAATTCATCGTGAACCGGATGGGCTTCGGTCGTCGGCATGTCGCCAACGCTCATCCTGGAGCCTGAACGAGTGCTTGCCGAACGGGCGCTGATCGTCCCGGCTGGATTTAGCCGCAGTCGACGGATTTCCATCTGGGCTGGAGTGTCAGTGGACTCCAGTCCGCTCTCGTCGAGATGCGGCGTTACGTCGGCTGCTTCGTCGACTGCGGGCGCTCCAGCCGGTTCATTTTGTTCCGGATTAGTGACGTCGATCGCCGCCTCAGCCTGTTGGTCAGCAGGTGCTGTTGCGGGCTGCTGTTCAGGAGTGTCGCTAGCCGTCGTCGCCGCGGCCTCCGTTTCATCTTCCGGTTTGGCTGCGACCTCGAGGACCCGCAGTTCATTGGCGGGGGCTGCAAGCGTGACGGCGACCGACGCAGGTGCGGACGAAGACGGAGTGGGTGTCCCGGTGGTGGCGTTCTCGCTGGGAACTACGTCCATCTTGGACGCAGGCTGGGAGCTGGCGGCCGGCTGCATGGGCGAGGCCGTCGCACGCTGCGGCGGACGGGCACCGCGCGGGAACCAGGCGTCATCGTCCGTGGTGCTAGGTGCAGACATGGGCTGCCCCGCCGATCGCGAGACCGGACCAACCAGCGGCATCGCGACGCCGTAGCTGCCGCCCTGCTGCGGCGACAGCGGCACTAGGTTGACGCTGTCGGTAGTGGGTTTGCCTCCACTGCTCGAAGTTTTCTCCGCCGCAGTTTGCTGCTGACCGCTCGATTCGCTCTGAGGCATGCTGCCGGGGTCGCTCGGTGTAGCGAATGCGGGCTCTGCGGTCCAGCTGATAGCCGGCGTCAACAGGGCGAGCAGCGCGACACACTTGCGACGTTTAGATGACTCATGCCGCAAAGACTTTGAACGCATGGAAACTACGGGGCTACAGGAGGCGATGGAGGATCCGGTCGAAACGTCGCAGCCAAGGGCACAAGCATGCTCCGATCTACAAGCTCCTATCGGACCGCCGCGGGTGAACAGTCCAGTCAGGTTTGAAGTTGTCGCAGCCGATTCCCCGGCCGTGCCACAGCTGGAGAAGGCGGGTGCTTTGGGTAGCAACCGCGGTTGAGCTGCGTCGATGCTCCAGCCTGGGCAGCGGGCCGGATGTGGGGTTCCGGAGGAACTCTATTGACCCGTTGCCAGCAAAGAACTAGTTGTAGAATTCAGGCGGACGGCACGAGCGGCGCCCACCCGTCAAGCAGCTCTGGCAGATCACTCGATTTTGCAAGCGCGCAAGGAACCCGGGGCAGGCGACGCTCGTATTAAAAATCAGCTCAGTTACGCTCGGCGAGCGAGGAGGTGTTGATTTGGTGCCTGAACGAGATCCAGCCGCTGGAGATTCAAGCACGCGCAGGAACGTGTTGGAGCGTTTCTTTGCCGGGTTGTCGGAGTACATCTTTGAGTCGCGTCTGGGAGTCGCCGACGTGCAGTTGGTCGACTACCTGAGCGATTTGTTGCTTCGGTTCGTCCGCACGGATGGGCTGCACCGCGTGCGGCGCAGCAGCGGCAAGCCTGCGACCGAAGTGTTTGAGATGCTCTGCGAAGCCGACAAGCGGATCGGCTTGGCACGCCGCGATGTCCATCGGCACATCGGCGACTTCACGCTGTTTTGGTCCGGTATGTACCCCGAGGCGCTGCGGAAACTGCGCTCGGCGCATTCTCCTGACGGGTTCCTCGACTACTGTCACCACGGCAAACGCGCCTACCGGATCGCCGCCGAGATCGAAGGCGGTGATGGTCCTCCGCCGGGCGATCTGCTCATGCGGTTGAGCGAGCAGTTCGAACTCTGCGCGTACGGACTTCGCGAGGTCCGGCGTGAGTGGGAGAACAGCGATGGGGCGCAAGGGATGTTGCTTTAAACTCCCGGCGCATCTCAGGGCAAGAGGCAGCGGTAGAGGGCACCGCTGCGGCCGATGGACATTGAGGAGCCGCTGCGGGCCTACTTCGAATAGAAGTTGTACTGCGGGTTACGTGGGTCGAAATCGGCATCGGTCAGCCCGACGTTCAGCTTCAGATCGACGTAGTTGTACTCTTCGATGATCTCGGGCGTTTCACCCTGCCGCCGCGGCCAGTCGTAGGCGACGTAGCGGATCGGCAGATTGAATTCGTCGTCGATGAAAACTTGAGCCTGGAAGAAGTCAAGTTCGGGATGGCGGTGGGGTTGATTCACCTCCAGCACCGTGCAGACGCGATCCTTGACCTTCGCATTCTTACGGAACGTGCAGGTCACATCGGCGTGTTGCCGCGCTGTTTCACCCCGCTCGATCAGTTTGACGATCAGATTTTCGATGCCGATTTCGGTAATCGGGTAGCGTTGGCCACGCATCGCCATGATGCCGGTGGGCGGCAGCGGAACGGTGGGCAGGAACCGGCCTTTGAATCCGCCTTCGTGGGCGATCAAATTGCCGTCATTCTGGCCCTCGACATAGATCACTTCGCGGCCCTTGACGCTCGCCGGGCGCAGGTAGGTGAGGTACACCGACAGCGGCTGGACCAGTTTGCCATCGACAACCTTGCGGTTGCGCACTTTGATGAACAGGTAATCGTGCTCACTCAGAGTACCGTCAACCCGTTCACGTTTGACCAAGGTCGCGGTGTAGTCTTTGACCTCGGCGCGGCACCGGGCCAGACCATTGCGAGCGATGCGCAGCGCGACATCCAGTGGCGGCTGGCCTGGGCCAGCGGTCGCCGGCAGCACGCTGGCGACACGGTGCACGGGTTCGGTGAGTGTCGGGTGTTCTGCCAGCCCGCGGGCCGTGAAACAGGAGGCGGCGGTACCACCTACAAGAACCGTCAAAAATTGTCTGCGCGCTATCGTCATCGCTCTGGCATCCTTGCCGCTGTTAGGAAATCGCGAGCGCACCGACCGGCTTTCCCGCCGCCAGCGAGAAGACCGGAGCGTTTGCACCCGCCGATGGGATCGAGGAAAGCGCTCAAGGCTTTTCGTCGATGGGCTTGTAGTGGAATCGCCACCTTCGTCTAAAGGTCAATTCCGCTGTGAGTCCGCAGACAAGAAGATCGACACGGCCGCCGCGTGGCAAACACGTCAATCGGCGACCGCGGCAGGGAACAGGCTGGCGGCCGCCGGTCGTAAGGGCTGTATCGGTTATGCCGGTGCAGGGAGTGCCGATCTGCGGTGATCCCCAAGCTGGGGCTCATCGTTAGGCTTGTTG
>CALELC010000138.1 GCA_937904535.1 uncultured Planctomycetaceae bacterium | reverse complement strand
TTTCGGGTGACCCCAATCGGTCCTTCGATTTCGGGATGCTCGGTCAGCAATTCGAGTTGCGGCAGCCGTTGACGCTGTTCTTCGCTAAGCACCGTTTGCAAACCAGCCGAGTGTCCGTCGAAACTGAGCGCGAAATATTGCGAGCGATCTCGATGGCTAAAGAATCGCTCACTTCTCCAGTCGACACCGACCGGCAGTGGCAGCGAGCCAATCATTTCGCCGGTCGATTCGCTGAGCACCCGAATCGCCGCTACAAAAGCACCTCGCACTCGCTGACGTGCAAAGACCGCACCATTATGACCGCCTAGAATGAGCGAGTTTTGGGGGAGGCTTATTGGCTTGCATTCGCAGTGGAACTGGTCCAAGTCGATCCGCAGCAAGTGGAAACTGGCTCCGCCACGAGGGCCGATGATGGCGTGGGCCACGCGGTTCTCGCGATCATGCGAAGTCCATAACACGGAACCGCTCGGCACCGAGGTGCTGATTTGCTGTCCGCCATGCTGTTTGCTCGACCACAGCATCAACCGGCGATCGCCGGTGATTGTCAGCACGCGTTTGTCGGCGAGAACCCAAACCGGAAGCCTTTCACTGACCGGATGAGAGAGACGTAGCGGAAAGGGATCAGCAAAGAAAACGAGTGGTAGTTCCCGCGCCGCCGGCTCGCCGATCAGTGGCAACGTGCCCTGTCGCCGACCGGTTAACAGTTCATTCAGATCAAGCTGGGCTTCCCGAATCAGCTTGGTCCCTCGCAGGCTGCTGCCGAGCAGCCGCAGCCGCCCACTGCGGTTTACCGAGATCAAGTACAGCGGCCTTAACTCACTCGTCGCCAATGCGGCTTGGAACTCGGTATCGTCCAAGACATCATCGGTAGTGACAATCACCTTTTCAGCAACGTCTGCGGCCGTAAGCAGCTGCTGAAACAGTGAAAGTGCCGCGCCGGGATGCAGATCTGGTTCCAGTACCGACAAGTGTTGAACCAGGCCTTCGCGCTGCGTCAGGTCAACCGGCTCAGCCGTGCGTCCCTGGGCACGATAGATCGTGCACGCCGCGCGACGGTCGGTGGTTGCTGCCAATGCCAAGGCGACCGACGTGGCAAACACGCGGGGCACTCCCCAAGAGCGAATCCCTGCATCGAGCAGGACCGCGCGACCTGGGACCGGGGCAAGCGGCGGTGTTTCGCGGCGGAGGTAAAGTGCCTCGTTCGCAGCGACCCGCACTGCGAGCACCATGTCGTCGTGCGCCAGTTCGCTGAGCAACAACCGATCCAGTGGCCCGCGGTTGCTGATATCGGAGACGCCTCCGAGCGGCATCTCTTCGGTATCCGTGATCGCGCGCGGCAACGTGACCGCAGCGGTCAAATCCCGTGCCAGCCGCGCCAGCCCGCTGAACTCCGGATCGTTGTCGAGCGTTTTGAGAAACCTGCGGACCTGGTCGGCCGCCGGCATGTCCAGCGGAGCCGCAGCCGGCAAGCTATCCAGGCCCGTCGACAGTCGCAGCTTCAACGCGGCCGGATCGAAATGGCTAAGCCCGCGGTGCAGTCCACGCAAGTCGCGAAATCGCTGGAGCGTCGCCGCCTGCCCGATCGCCGGTGTGGCGTCTTCATCGGTCGATTGTTGCAGTGAGGAGGCGAGTTCAAACAACTCATCGCCATCCTTCTTACAAAGCCGCTCGATTACGCCCGCCGACTCCTGAGGCGTTAGCCGCTCGCCCGAATACTCGAACACCATTTCGGCCAGCACGGCTC
>CALELC010000137.1 GCA_937904535.1 uncultured Planctomycetaceae bacterium | reverse complement strand
AACGCATCCGCGACAAGATCGCAGCCAGCAAGCGCAAGGGCATGTGGATGGGCGGAGTACCACCGCTGGGCTACGACGTCGAGAACCGCCGCCTGGTGCCCAACGAACGTGAGGCCAAACTGATCCGGCACATATTCCAGCGCTTCGTTGAACTCGGCTCCAGTACGGCGCTGGTCAAGGAGCTGAAACTGGATGGCGTGACGTCGAAGGCGTGGACCACGCAAGACGGCAAGACCCGCGAGGGCAGACCGATCGACAAGGGCCACATCTACAAGCTCCTCAGCAACCGGACCTACCTTGGCGAGTTGCGGCACAAGGACCAGTGGTACCAGGCCGAACACCCGCCCATCATCAGCCGCGAACTATGGGACAGCGTCCACGCGATCCTGGCCACCAATGGCCGGGTGCGAGGCAACGCGACTCGGGCAACCGTGGCGTATCTGCTCAAGGGCATCGTGTTCGGCAACGATGGCCGGGCACTGTCGCCGTGGCACACGACCAAGAAGAATGGCCGTCGCTACCGTTACTACGTGCCACAGCGGGACGCCAAGGAGCACGCGGGCGCCTCGGGCCTGCCGCGACTGCCGGCGGCCGAACTCGAATCGGCCGTGCTGGACCAACTGCGCGCAATCCTGCGTGCCCCGAATCTACTCGGCGACATGCTGCCGCAGGCGATCAAGCTCGATCCAACCTTGGACGAGGCGAAGATCACCGTGGCCATGACCCGGCTCGACGCGATTTGGGATCAACTTTTCCCGGCCGAACAGACCCGGATCGTGAAACTGCTGGTCGAGAAAGTCATCGTGTCACCCAACGACCTCGAAGTGCGGCTGCGCGCCAACGGCATCGAACGCCTGGTGCTGGAGTTGCGCCCCGAGCCGGTCGAGCAACAAATGGAAGCACTGGCATGAGCGACATCCGCATCCAGAAGACCGGCGAGCCCGACATCCTGAAGACCAGCGACGGCAGGCTGACCTTGTCCGTGCCGATCCAGATCAAACGCCGCAGCGGCCGCAAGCTGGTCACCTTGCCAAACGGCGAAACCGCGCCGGTTAGACCGTGGGACGTAGCACCGACCTCCATCCAACTGGCGCTGGCCAGGGGCCACCGCTGGCTGGCGATGCTGGAGTCAGGAGAGGCGAAGTCCTTGAAGGAGATCGCCACGCGGGAAGGCATCGACAACAGCTACGTGAGCCGGATGGTCAACCTGACGACGCTGGCGCCCGACATCGTGGCGGCCATCTTGGATGACGCACTGCCGAACCACATCACGCTGTTTGACCTGGCGGTGGACCCGCCAGCGCTATGGGATGAGCAGCGGGAACGCGTCAAGTGCGGACGCGCGTCTTTGGACGCAGATGCTTACCATCGACATGTCAAATCAACCAAATTGGTCAACAATTTTCGTTGAGTGGGCACTGATCAGCAAAAGATGGGGATTCAAACTGCAAAGACACATGTCGCAACTCAAACTGCGCATGTAGCATCGGCCAGCACCAGTCCAGCCACATCGCTCAAGTCGTGGCTGGCGTCGGCCAGCAAGGCCAGTGAGTTGATTTTCCAGCCGTAGAACGCTTCGATCATCACGAAGGCGATGTTAAGCCCGATGCCGATAGCAAATGCCTTGTTGAAATTGGCGGGGCGTGGCTGTGGTCGTGTCCGGAACTCACCGCTCTTCACACCGCATTAGGCAGGTTGACCCGCCGCATGAGTTCTTCGGCGCTTTCCTTGCGCTCGCTGTAGCGGTCCACGAGGTAGGGCGATACGTCGCGGGTCAGCCAGGTGAACTTGACCAGTTCCTCCATGACATCGACCACCCTGTCGTGGTAACTCGATGGTTTCATCCGGTCGTTGTCATCAAATTCCTGGAAAGCCTTGGCTACGGACGACTGGTTTGGGATGGTGATCATGCGCATCCAGCGCCCGAGCACGCGCATCTGGTTGACCGCATTGAAGGACTGTGAGCCGCCGCAGACCTGCATCACCGCCAGCGTCTTGCCCTGGGTAGGGCGCACAGCGCCAGCAGCCAGGGGAATCCAATCGATCTGGGTTTTCATGATGCCGGTCATGGCGCCGTGACGCTCGGGCGAACACCAGACCATACCTTCTGACCACAGTGTCAGTTCACGTAACTCCTGCACTTTGGGGTGGGTGTCCGGCGCATCGTCGGGCAAAGGTAGTCCACTGGGGTTGAAGATGCGCGTCTCTGCACCCATGGCCTGCAGCAGCCGGGCAGCTTCTTCAACCAGCAGTCGGCTGAAGGAGCGCGGGCGCAGGGAGCCGTACAGCAGCAGGATGCGTGGCGGGTGGGACGAGTGCGGACCCAGCAACTGAGCAGGATCGGGGGCCCGGAAATGTTCGGCTTGAACTTGCGGCAGATCGGCCAGGGGGTTGGAGACTGATTTAGACACGGCGCCCCTCAGCATCGATAACCACTTCGCCATCTTCCTTGATGAACGGGCCCTGCTGCGGATCAGGCAGGATGTCGAGCACCATCTCCGAGGGACGGCACAGCCGTACTCCCAGCGGCGTGATTACGAAGGGGCGGTTGAGCAGGATGGGGTGCTGCTGAATGAAGGCCAGCAACTCGTCATCGGTCCACTTCGGGTTGCCCAGGTCCAGCTCGGCATAGGGCGTGCCTTTTTCTCGCAGCACCTCGCGCACCGAAGCGCCCATAGCGCTCAGCCAGGACTGGATCTGCTCCGTGCTGGGTGGATTCTTGAGGTACTCAATGACAGTCGGCTCCACCCCACTGTTGCGGATCAGGGCCAGCACGTTACGCGACGTTCCGCAGGCGGGGTTGTGATAGATGGTGATATTGGTCATGGGATGCTCTACGGTTCAGACGGTACGGGGTTTCCAGGCGTTGACGATGGCCACCAGCGATAGCATCACCGGCACTTCAACCAGCACACCGACCACGGTGGCCAGTGCAGCGCCCGAGTTCAGGCCAAACAACGAAATGGCGACGGCCACCGCCAGCTCGAAGAAGTTGGACGTTCCGATCAGGCAGGCCGGGCCGGCGATGTCGTGCGGCAGCTTGAGCCACTTGGCGCCCCACCAGCCGATGAAGAAGATGCCGTAGGACTGCAGGATCAGCGGCACCGCAATCAGTGCGATCACGCCAGGCTTCTCGACGATGGTGCCGGCCTGGAAACCGAACAGCAGCACCACGGTGGCGATCAGGCCCACCACCGACCAGGGCTTGAGGCTCGCCACAAACTGGCCCAGTGCGGTGGGTGACCGCTTCACGAGCAGCTGCCGGGTCGTCATGCCCGCCAGCAGCGGCAGCACCACATACAGCACGGTCGAGAGCAGCAGCGTTTCCCAGGGCACGGTCACGTTGGTCACGCCCAGCAGGAAAGCGGCAATCGGCGCAAAGGCAACGACCATGATCAGATCGTTCACCGACACCTGCACCAGGGTGTAGTTGGCATCGCCCTTGACCAGCTGGCTCCAGACAAACACCATCGCGGTACAGGGCGCCACGCCCAGCAGGATCATGCCGGCGATGTACTCGCTGGCCGACTGCGGATCGACCCAGCCTGCGAACACGTACTGAAAGAACAACACGCCCAGCGCGGCCATGGTGAAGGGTTTGATCAGCCAGTTGACCACCAGCGTAAGCATCAGGCCCTGAGGCTTCTTGCCAACGTCCTTCACCGCATGCCAGTCGATCTGGATCATCATCGGATAAATCATGATCCAGATGAACACGGCCACCACCAGGTTCACCTGCGCGATTTCCATCGCAGCCACGGTCTGGAAGACGTCGGGCATGACCAGCCCGAGACCAACACCAGCCAAAATGCCCAGCCCGACCCAGACGGTCAGGTAACGCTCAAAAACACCCATCGATCAGACCTTTTCAAGGGAGTGGCCTGCCAGGTCCAGCAGACGCTGAACACCGACCGGTTCGTTTTTCATCAGGGGGACCAGTGCATACCGCTGTGCGTGCTGCGTGGCGACGGCTTCGATTTCACGAAGCTCGTTGCCGGCACGCTGACGAAGCAAAGGTGAAGCCGGCGCGCAGGCGGCCAGACTGTTGTTGATGACCCAGGCCCAAGGCTCGATGCCGGCGCGCCTTAAATCGGTCTGCAGATTGGCTGCTTCGAGTACCGGCGTGGTTTCGGCCAAGGTGACGATCAGGACCTTGGTTTGCTTGGGGTCCTGCAACTGCATCATGGGCGTGGTGAAGTGGACGCCTTTATCACCCATCTGGCGCACAATGTCGCGGTGGTAGGCACCCGTGGCATCCAGCAGCAGCAAGGTGTGCCCGGTCGGTGCGGTGTCCATGACCACGAACTTTTTGCCCGCCTCGCGGATGATGCGGGAGAAGGCCTGGAACACGGCGATCTCTTCAGTGCACGGTGAACGCAGGTCCTCTTCGAGCATGGCCCGACCTTCTGCGTCCAGATTCGCCCCCTTGGTGGACAGCACATGCTCGCGATAACGTTCGGTGACTTCGTGGGGGTCAATGCGGCTGACTGTCAGGTGATTCAATGTGCCGTCCAGGGTCTGCGCAAGATGCGCAGCCGGGTCGGACGTGGTCAGGTGCACCGGCAAGCCTCGATGTGCCAGCTCGACCGCCACGGCAGCAGCCAGGGTGGTTTTTCCAACGCCGCCTTTGCCCATCAGCATCACCAGGCCATGGCCATCGGCGGCGATGTCGTCGACCAGTTGTGACAGATTCGGGGCTGTGGGCGCCTGCACCGCAGACGGCACTGTGCTGTAGGGCACCGGTGCGTCGTTGAGCAGATGACGCAATGCATCCAGCCCTACCAGATTAAAAGGCTTGAGAGCCAGACTGTCTTGCGGCAGGGCCTTGAGTTCAGCAGACATGTTCGCCAGCGCCAACGCTTCGCGTTGGTGGATCGCAGCGGCTAACGGATCATCTTGAAGCGCCTCCAATGGCAACACACCATTGATCACCAGATATTGCTGGGACAGGCCGATGGCCGCCAACTCCTGGTGGGTGCGATTCGCCTCACGCAAGGTGGCTGCCTGGGCGCGTGCCACCAGCACCAGGCGCGTGCGCCCAGGATCGGCCAAGGCCTGAACGGCAGCCTTGTATTGAGCGCGTTGTTTCTCCAGTCCTGCCAGCGGCCCCAGACAGGACGCATCTCCCTTGCCCGCCTCCAGAAAGCCACTCCACGCACCGGGCAGTTGTAGCAAACGGATGGTGTGGCCCGTGGGTGCGGTATCAAAGATTATGTGATCGAAGCCTGCTGTCAGGGCCGTATCGGTCAGCAACCCGGTGAACTCGTCGAAGGCGGCAATCTCAGTCGTGCAAGCGCCCGAGAGTTGCTCCTCAATGCCTTTGACCACTTCGTCTGGCAACACACCCCGCACAGGCCCGACGATCCGGTCCCGGTAGGCCTGGGCTGCCCCTTGCGGATCGATTTCCAGCGCGGACAGCCTGGGCACGCTGTCGACGGGGGTAATTCGGTTGCCGATGGTGCCCCCGAACACTTGCCCCACATTGGAGGCCGGATCGGTGCTGACCAGCAGCACTTTTTTGCCAGCGTCAGCCAGCTCGACGGCGCAGGCACAGGCAATTGACGTTTTGCCTACACCACCTTTACCGGTGAAGAACAGGTAACGAGGAGGATTCTGGAGAAATAGCACAACGGCTCCCTAGGTTTAGCAGCAGCGGCTACCAGAGCAGCACGATGCGGCTTCTTTGGTCTCGGACGGCTGAGGTTGAAGCCCTGCCCAGCGGGCCAGATCGTCCCTTGAGGGATACCGGCCAGCCAGTGCCAACTGACCGTCCACCAGAGTCACCGGCAGCACGGTCTGACCCGTACGCTCCAGCAAACCTTTGACGATGGCGCTCTCCGCAAACGCCATGGGCTGCTGAGACAGGTTGAAGCGCTCGATCTGCGCACCGTTCTGTTGGGCCCAATCCACATCGGCCGCGAAGGTCACGAGGCTCTGGTCCACGTCCACGCCGCAAACACCGGTGTTGCAGCACATTGCGGGATCGAATACTTGAATGGTTGTCATGATGGAACTCCTTGGAGTGGAATGACCGTTGATCTGTATCTGGCGATGACTCAGGCGGACAACGTGGGGTCGAGCATGCGGGTCGCAGCAATGACGCCGGCACGCACCAGCAGGTCCTCCGGGATCACGTCGTAACTCTGCCCGCCAACTTCCACCGTGCGGCAATCGTTGTCGCCACATTCGTTGCAGCAGCGGCTGCTGCCGGTTTGTCCACCCAGCCAGTGTTCAATGGTCTGACCACCAATCAGCACCTGGTTCGATTGCAGGGGGTCCTTGAGAAACGTGACCTCGTCAATCTCCGTGACCTGAAGTTCGGGCTCGATGCCCAACGGCTCCAGGGCCAGCTTCAGCGTCTTAACAGCGCGCTGCACTTCTTCGCCGGTGCTGTGACAGCGCGGACAGGTGGTGCCCTGTTCACTCACAAGGCGTTGCCAAAGGATGGGTAGGTGCCTCATTTGAAATTCCTTATTCGCATCCACAGTTGGTAGCTGCCTCATCCATGCACGGTTCACCCTGACAGCAATTGCTTGTCAGATAGGAAAGGAGCTCGTTCATCTGCTTGAACTCTGCGCGGTAGATCAGATTGCGACCACTGCGCTCCTGAGACACAAGTCCAGAGTTGAGGAGTTCTTTGAGGTGAAAGGACAACGTGGCAGCAGGCACACCCAAGGTATCCGCCAATGCGCCAGGTGTCGCTCCTTCCTTGCCAGTGACCACAAGAGCACGAAACACTTGAAGTCGGTTCGGCTGCGCAAGGGCAGCCAAGGCTTTGACAACGTCTTTCTCTTCCATATTTTCATTATCATGGAAATATGGGTCAATTGTAAAGCGGCGATCACTCTTCATCCACACACGGACACGAGGGTGATGATTTTTCGCTCATACGGGATGCCTGCATTCTTCATTCTCTGAATAACGGCGGTTTCCGTCGCCTACCGATGCCAAAAAACAACTGCTTGATTCGTCCGCGCGTAACCCGTTGATCTGTATGGCGCTGACTTGCGGCCTTTGCGGACTTCGGGCCAGTTTCAGGGAGCGAGGTCGGAGCGAGGAATGGCCAGGAGAGAGTGGAATGTGGCCGGGAACGGCCAATTCTGGCGGTTGGCGAAGTCCGCAGGCTTCCGCAGGAACCCCCAACAACACGCGGGAACCGGCGCGATCAGACAAGAAAAAACCCCAACCGAGAACGGTTGGGGTTTTGATATTGGTGGAGGCGGGGGGAGTTGAACCCCCGTCCGCCAGTCCGCTGCCTTCAGC
>CALELC010000136.1 GCA_937904535.1 uncultured Planctomycetaceae bacterium | reverse complement strand
CGGCTGGCTGGCGGTGGCGATGCTGGTGCTGTTGCGACAGAGCGTCGGCTGGCATTTCTATTCCGAGGGCATCGACAAGTACCAAAGCGGCAACTGGGACGCGAAACCGTTCTTCTCCGGCGCCCGTGGTCCGGCGGCCAGTCAATTCCGTCAATTGGTCTGGGACTGGGACGGAACGCTGCGACTGGACGTCGAGAAGACCAAGGTCCATTTCGCCCGGTTTCGCGACCAGGTCATTCGCCACTACGAGTTTGATGAAGCTCAGACTCGTCAGGCGAAAGCCAACTACGCGTTGGCGGTCGAGCAATTGGAGTGGGTTCTCAAGAACAATGCGACCGATATCGAGGAATACCAGCTCGGTCGCGATCGCGTTCAGAAGCTCGAAGAGGACCAGCGCCGCAGTGGTGTAGCGAGTCTGGCGGGCCAGCGCGATACGATCCGCGCGGAATGGACAGCGCAGATCAACCCCGTGCTCGCACAGATCGACATGGTCTGGCGGAATTACGAGGCCGCTCAGAATGCGATGGCCAGCCAAGAGCAAGTTGCCGACAAGGGGCCGCTGCTGATGGGCGTGCCGCGCGAGCGGATGATCGATACCAGTGTGATCAACCGCATCGTCCCGTACTTCGACATGATCGTCGGAGTGTGCTTGCTACTGGGGCTGTTCACCCCCGTGGCAGCGTTAGCGGCGGCTGGGTTTCTCGGTTCAGTGTTCATCAGCCAGTTTCCTCCCGCGAGCGGTCCGGGAAGCTCTTATTACCAGTTGATCGAAGGCGTCGCCTGCTTGGTCCTGGCTGCCACCGGCAGCGGCCGTTTCGCCGGGCTCGACTTTATCTTCCACACACTCGTTCAAAAATTCTGGCCTCGGCCCGCGGAGCAAATCAATCATGGATAAACTTTCACCGGAACAACGCGAAGTCGGTCAGCACAACTATCACAGTGCTGTCGGTGCCTACTACGACGTGAATCGCCGTGATTTCTTGCGCGGGATCATCGCAGCAGGTGCGGTCAGCGGAGCCGGCTTGGGAGCGATGTACTACGGCTACGGCAAGGTCGCCGACCCGGTGCGTGTGGCGGTCATCGGCACCGGTGACGAAGGCAACGTGCTGATCGGCGGTTGTACCCCCGAGTATGTCCAGGTGAAGGCGATCTGCGACATTCGGCCGTTCAGCGTGCACCGCGCGTTCCATGGCGATTGGTCGTCATCGGCCGCCCTAGCACGCCGCCCCGGCCTGCTGAACGTTTACGGGTACGCAAGCGAAGCGGAAGCACGCAAAGAAATCAAGGTCTACGACGCCACCAATGGCGGGATCGCTGAGTGTCTGAAGGACCCTGACATCGAAGCGGTGATCATCGCTCTGCCGCTGTTCTTGCACGCTCCGGTTGCAGTGCAAGCGATGCAGCGCGGGCTGCACGTGCTGACCGAAAAGCTGATGGCCCATGACGTGGCGCAGTGCAAGGTGATGTCGCGGTTGTCTTACGAGCTGAAGGACACCAACGGCAATCCGCTGCACCTCGCCACCGGCCACCAGCGGCACTACAACATCAAGTACGACAACGCGGTGAACCTGATCCGCTGGGGCCTGCTGGGACAACTGCACCACATTCGCGCTCAATGGCACCGCAGCAATGTGCCGGGGGCCGACAGTTGGTCGATGCCGATCCCCGGCGGGGAGAAGATGCCCAATGGCAAGATCTTCGACCGCATCGCCAGCGACATCAAGCACCGCGAGAATGCGCTCAAGGAAACGCGCGATGCGGAAGAAATCGCTCGTCTGAAGCAAGAGATCGCGCTGTTCCGAGC
The DNA here is from genome assembly GCA_937904535.1 of uncultured Planctomycetaceae bacterium. Lineage (GTDB taxonomy): Bacteria > Planctomycetota > Planctomycetia > Pirellulales > Pirellulaceae > UBA6163. The sequence continues at coordinate 6,789 of CALELC010000136.1, read as the reverse complement.
CTGGGATGAGGACAAGAAGGTCGATCCGAAGAAGTTCGGCTACCAAGATTTCACCGTCCAAGGCCGCAAGTTCAGCGCGATGGAAGAACTCCACCGCTGGCGACTGTTCGAGCGCACGGGCGGCGGGCTGATGGCGGAACTGGGCAGCCACCAGCTCGACGCGGTCAGCATTTTCCTCAGCTCGCTCCGCGACGATGGCAAGAAGGTACATCCGCTGAGCGTGCATGCCGTGGGCGGTCGCCACCTGATGCCGATGGATCGCGAGTGCGAGGACCACATTTACTGCATGTACGAGTTCCCGGGGCCCGATTACAGCCCGACCTTCGATGTGGGTTACTATGACCGCGTCGAAGACTACGGCAAGAATGGGATTCCCGGTTACGACCAGGACCCGAACAAGAAGGTCGTGGTCAGCTACTCCTCGATCAATGGCAACGGCTTCGGCGGCTGGGGCGAGGTGGTGCTCGGTACCAAGGGCACACTGGTGCTCGATAGCGAAATCGATGTGCTGCTGTACCGCAACAGCGACACCAGCAGCAAAGTCGGAGTCACGAAGAAGTCCGGTGGATTCGCGCTCGATACATCGGCCAGCGGCGATTACGCCGCTCCGATCGCGCAGGCCGCTGACGCTGGTCCGGTCAGCCGTGGGTACCGCGAGGAAATCGAGCACTGGGCGTACTGCATCCGCAACCCGGACAAGGAAAACCGCGTTCGGTGCTATCCGGAAGTTGCCATGGGCGATGCCGTGATCGCCTTGGGGACCAACGTCGCGCTGAAGAATGCCAACCAAGGCAAGAGCGGCTACTTGGAGTTCCAGAAAGAGTGGTTCGACATCAACAGCGATGCCACGCCCGATGGCAGCACGATCGCCGCTGCGACCGAGTTTGTGAAAAAGCCGATCGCTTAGTCGATCGCGATGATGAAGGGATCAGGAGCCTAACCGGCGGTACGCTCGACGAGCTGCTCCGGCAATAAACTCCTGATCCTTTAATCTAAATGGTCTTTTCATCGACTTTGCAAAATTGATATTGCCTGTATCTGGCTGGAACGGAAGCCACCACTGGAATTCAATTTTGCCGATGATCAAAGGCCAGCGATGACTTGCCATCTGTCCGCCGTGACGATTTCCCTGTGCGTTGCGGCAACCACGCTGTTCGCGGGTTGCCAGCAGCCGATGGGAGCGGCCACCGCTTCTTATGCTCCTGCCGGAACACTCCCACCGGCAAGCAGCCCTCCGCTGGTCCCGTTCGGTTCGCTCAACGGCGCCACTCGCGTGCCGCCTCCTCCCACCGGCAGCTCACAAGTTTCGAGCGGCTACGACGGACAGCCCGCGGCTCAGTTTTCTGCCCAAGCGACGCCGGGCGGGTTTGGGAATCCGCTGTCAAGCGTGGCCGCCAACGGTTCCTCCGGCCAACGCCAGTCACTTGGCGGGATGCCGGTAATCGATCTGACCGCCGGTCTGAATCAATCAGCTCCTCCGATAGCTGGATTCGCCACCGCGCCATCCGTTGCCAGCGCACCTGCATTTGCCGGCGCAGCGCCGCTGACGAACACGCAGCCGGTCGGCAGCGGAGTGGTGACGGCTGATTGGCAAAACAGCGTCCCGAACATTTCGGTCGAACCGGTCGACCTAGCAGCTCGGCTGCGCCCGCTCGACGCGTCGCAAGCGACAACCATCCTGCCATTGCACCCGTCGCAAGATTACGTTCCAGCCGATTCGACCACCGTGGCGATGACACAATACCGGACCGAAGCTCACAGCTCACCGGCTTGGCAAGCGGTCCAGCCCGCCTCCGCCGAGTTGGCAGCGACAAATACCTCTGACACGGGCAACGCCTTCGAACAGCGCGGCAGCACCCAAGCGTATGCATCGCAGTCGCCGGCGCGGTCGCTGCCATCGACCGACCCGGTTGAGTCGAAGCCGAGTGTTGCTGCCCAGACCGGCAACTTGCTGTGGCGCAATCCCTCCGTCGCCCGATAAGCCTGTGTCGCCGCGAACTTTGAGCGGCATCCCGCAGACAGGGTATACCCATGACGGGCCGCGATTGCGAACCCGTTCATGCGCCGCCGCAGGCCGTCCCCGTTGCGGCAGTACCCACGCCCGGAGGCGAACACGGTCGCCTGGCGGCTACTTTCCGCGAGCCTCGATCAACACCGAGAACGCTTGCAGGTAACGTGCGACCGTCTCCGCCGAGACTTCTTTCCAGCCAGCGGTCTTGTGCCGCAGCACGGCCAGTTTCAGCAGCTCAACGGCATCGGCGAGATCGTTGGGCAATTCCGGCAAGCCTGCAAACGGTTGCACCAGCGGCGGTTCGGGTTCGGCGAGCGGATCTTCGGCTGCGGCTTGAGGTTGAGCGCGTCCTCTTCCCCGAAGTCTGGGCCTTCGACAGCCGGACCGGAACTGATTTCGTTTGGACCGTCTTCGTACTTTTTGGCCGAACCGCCGCCTTGCCCGGGCTGCGTAAAGTTCACCGTCTCATCGAAATCTTCATCCACATCCGTGGCGGCCAAATTGCTTTCGCTCGCACGGGTCGCTTCATCTGCTCCCGTGGCTTCCCAGCGCTGTTGCCGCATCGCGGAGATGCTCCAGCCGCTCTGAGCCGCACCTTCGAGCCACAGCGGTGCGTCGTCCCAGTCCAGCGCCACCAGGAAATGCGTCCAGTAGAGGCCGCGATAGGTCTGGTAGGTGTCACCAAAGGCTTCGTACACGCGGCGGAGCCGGCCGACATGCGAGGCCGTTACGCCCCCGACACGTCGTGCCCACGCTTCGTCAGAGTACTGAGATGCCGGTGCCCCGGACTCGATCAGCGCTGCACGCCATTGGCTGATGATCTGGCCTTTTTCCCAGTTGGTCTGGCTGACGAGTTGGTTCCAGCGGCCGACGAACGGCTGCTCCACCAATTCTGAATCCATGCCGGCAGGCAAATCGGTGTCGGCAGACAGATCGGCGTCAGCAGACAGATCGGAGCCCAGGACCTGTTCCTCGGTCTCTGTGTCGATCACCGCCGAAGGCTCGAGATGGCCACGGCCGAACGATGAGGGCTCTTCGAGATCAAACGGGGGGACAGATTCTTCTTCGCGAACCATACGGCATCAGGGCGTGAGGGAAGGGCTTCAGTCCAACGTTGCGGCGCGGTAGCGGGCTGATCGAGGTGACCTGCGAGCGCAGCACCGGCGGCCGAGCAGCCGCACCGCAATTGCGATACACACACGCTAGCTAAGCAGGGGCGCCGTTGGAAAGTGTTTGCCGCCAAATCGAGGTTCAGTCGGCAAAAACCGCTGTCGAATGCGCCGGCCGAGCCGAGCCTAGCGGTGGAAAAGGTCTTGATGCGGCTCAAGAGGCCACGGCGACGACACAAAAAAACCGGCCTGGGGGATTTCTCCCCCAGACCGGTCCTATAGATGCTTTGGCTGTGCGGCGGCAAAACGGAGCCGCTGGGAGAAACGCGGAGATCTCAGCGTGCTTCTGCACTAGCCTTTGGGTGATCTCGGCGAACCCGAAAATATGGTCCCTCTGCCGGAATTACAGCCAAAGCGATGTGGGTCTTCTCAACCCAGCGTTTGGTATTTTACCCGGGGTTAGCCGGGTAGCAAAGTAGTTCGGCGCTTGTCCGCCGCGCAGTTCAACCTTTTCGTACAACTTTCGAGGTGGACTCTTGGTCAGTGCTCGGCGGCGTCCAGTTACAATAGTCGCCAGTTCGTAACGCCACGGCGAATCATCGTCGCGACCATTCTCCTATTGCTCGCACCATCGAGGCCATGCATGCCCCAGAGTGAAGTCACCCGCCGAGATTTCTTGAACGCGACCGGAACGGCGGCGATTGCAGCCGGCGCCCTGACTGCCGCCCGTCCAGCCCGTGCTGCCGCCGCCAACGACAAGCTCAAAATCGGCTTTGTTGGTCCCGGTGGACGTGGGTTTGGAGCGCACGTGAAGACGCTCACTCGGCTGGCAGAGGAAGGTCGGCCAATCGAGTTGGTGGCCGTCTGTGACGTCTTCAGCGAACACCGCGACCGGGCGGTCGACCACATCAAGAGTCGCTTGAAGACGACGCCGCGAAGCTACGTCGATTTCCGCGAAATGTACGCCAAAGAAGAACTCGACGCCGTCTGCATCGGCACGCCCGATCACTGGCATGCGAAGCAAGCGATCGAGGCGATGCAGGCTGGGCTGCACGTTTACTGTGAAAAGCCGATGACCAAAACGGTCGAAGAGGCGCTGCAGGTCTTCAAAGTGAGCCAGGAAACCGGCCGGGTGATGCAGGTCGGCGTGCAGTCGACGAGCCTACCGATCTGGAACACCGTCAACGCTCAGCTCCGCGCCGGCAAGATCGGCAAGGTGCTGATGTACCAGACCGAGTTCTTCCGCAATTCCGCGATGGGGCAGTGGCGGTACTACAAGCTGACCGAGCAGATGAATCCCAAGAACATCAATTGGAAGCTGTGGCTCGGCTCCGACGAAGGGCTGTCGGAGGAGCAGCCGTTTGACCGCGAAGTCTATGCGCAGTGGCGGCGGTTCTGGCCCTTCGGCTCAGGGATGTTCACGGACTTGTTCGTGCACCGCACGACGTCGATGCTCAAGGCAACCGGGCTCCGCTTCCCCGGCCGCGTGGTCGGTGCGGGCGGGATTTATCTCGAGTACGATGGCCGCGATGTTCCCGATGTCGCTACCGTGGTCTCGGACTTCCGCGAAGGTGTGCAGGGGATGGTGACCGCGACGATGGCCTCGCAAGAGACCCCGGTCCTGCAATTGATCCGCGGACATCACGGTTCGTTCGTGTTCGGCAACGGCGAAGCCTTTAAAGAGGCGAAGTTCGTGCCTGAACGGCCGCAGGTGACTCGCAACAGCAACCTGGCCGAAGAGACTTTCCCGGTGGGGGACATCCCGGATTCGACCTACGTCCACTTCGACAACTGGATCGATGCGATGTTGGCGGACGACCCGATGCTCTGCAACAACCCAGCTGACCTCGGGGCAGCGGCGATCACCAACGTGCTGCTGGGCGCGATGAGCTATCGCCAAGGCAAAGTCTTCCACTTTGATCCCGATACACTCACGATCGGCACCGGCGACGAAAGCTGGGCGCGTGGCTGGGAAGAGAAGTCACGGCGGCGTGAGCCGGCGAATCACATCCCCGGCTGGACCGCCGGCAACGCTGGCAGCACGCTCGAAGAGCCAACCTATATGAAGCTCGCCGGCCCCTGGGTCGATGGCGTCGATCCCGCAACAAAAGGCTAACGCTTCGTTGCTGGTAGTTCGATCGGTGCGGGACGGCGAACGATCGCCGTCCCGCCGCGCGGAGCACTACTGGGCTGCGCTCGGACTTGCCGCTGCCGCAGGCTCAGCGGCACCCTCGGCAGCCGGCGGTGCGGACGGCTCAGTCGCCCCGGCTGGCGTCGCGGCTTCGGTGGCGCTCGCCGGCTCCGCCGCGGGTGCGGTGGCAGCTTCTTCCGTTTCCGCCGCCGCTGCTTCAGCGTTCTCTGACGCTTCTGCGACTTCAGCGGCTGGTTCCGGTTCTTCCGAGCCTTCTACCGGAAACGGACTCGACGGTGCCAGGCCTCGGTCAACGACCCAGATGTTGCGGAATCGCACTGGGTCAGAGTGATTCTGCAGCTTCGTCGGCAGCAGGATCGGTTCCTCGGGCTGACCAGCTCCGGTTTTGTCTGCCAATTCGACGTTATCTTGCACCACCACACCGTTGAGCCATGTGGTGACGCGAGCGTTGCGGATTTTCTGGCCGTCAGCATCCCAGCGTGGGGCGGTGAAGCGGATGTCATACGTCTGCCAAGTCAGCGGCGGCAGCGACATACTTAGGGCCGGCGCTTTGTAGCGGTACAACGAGCCCGCACCGTTGAACACCGGTTCCTGTGCAAACGAATCGAGGATTTGGCACTCGTAGCGGCTCTGGATGTACACGCCGCTATTGGCCCGCCCCTGATCGCGAGCTTCGGGCATGTAAGGTAAGCGGAACTCGAGATGCAAATCAAAATCCTGGAACATCGGCTTGATGTCCGCGCCTTCCATCAGCAGCCCATCTTCCGTCATCCGGCCGTTCTTGAACTGGTCGGTGTTGCTGCCGTCAAACAGCACGATCGCCTCGGCCGGCGGCTTGGCACCCAAGGTCGGACTGCGGCGCACGATCCGCTCGAGCCTGCCAACTCGCTCACCGGTGCGGCTGAGTAGCAGGCAATGATCTTGTTGAGCTAGGACCGCCCAGGGGCCGCCGGAGAGTACGAGAAAGCCATCGGACAGTTTACCGATCATCCGCCGCGCTTCAGGCTGATGGTGCTGCTGGCCGGGCAAGCCGCCGTTGTACGCGATGGCATCGAAGTCGCCATTGCCGATCGGACGAATTTGCAGCCCAATCGTTTCATACTGATTTTCGCCTACGGTCAGCGGGCCAACGAACTCGCCCATCAACAGATAAGCGGGATCGTCGGCAGGTGGCTCCGTGTGGACCGGCCCGCGTCCAGCGTTCTGGGCAAGCGAGGTCCCGGCGGTGAGGAGCAAGATTCCGAGGGAAAGAATCGACGTCAGCGGAGTAGCGGTCATGAAGAGACGTCCTGAGACGGTTGGCGGGAAAGCTGGGGGGATGAAAAAAGCGGAGCGGCACAAAGACTTTGCGCTGCTCCGCTTGATCGAAGTTTAATTACTGCTCCGCCGCATGCACGTGGCAAGCCGTAGAGGTTACGGCAAGCCAGGGAGACTGAACTGCGGCGCCGCCGCTGGATCCAGGTCGGGTTGCTCGGCGGGGGCCGCGGCCTCGGCTGGGGTTTGGACCAGATCTTCCA
>CALELC010000135.1 GCA_937904535.1 uncultured Planctomycetaceae bacterium | reverse complement strand
TGATCCACAGGAGTTGGAAACACGGGTCGACGAATATCGTCAGCGGATTCTCACTCAGTTTCGACCGCTGCTGCATCGCGAACTGTACTTTGTCCACCTGGTGTGCGACACCACCGCGGCAGAACGCAAACAACTGCTGGAAGCCAGTGAAGCGGAGCTGACCAAAGTCGCGGACACCGCCGCCAAGTTTGCAGTGCAACAAGACCCAGAGATGGCCAATGACTTATTCGCGGAAGGTGGCTTCGAAGGAGGCATGATGGTGATTGGCCAGCCGGTTAGACAGGCGGCCTCGGAGTGGGAGGCGAACCGGGCGATTCTGGACGCGCTCAGGGAGGCCGCCGGCAACGTCCTCGGCGACGAGCGTGCCGCCAAGCTTCGTACAGAATGGAAAGCAAGAACCACCGCGCAGCGGCAGGGACCGGTCGATCGGATCGTGGCCCAGTTGGATGCCTTTCTGGTGCTCTCTCCTCAACAGCAAACTGACTTGCGTGAAAAATTGCTGGAAGCCTGGCGCGAGGAGTGGAGCACGCTTACCCAGAACATCGACGCTCGCTACCTGCCCGACATCCAGTTGCCGCCGCGGGCCCTGCTGTTGCTGAGTCATGATCAGCGCAGGCGTTATAACAGCGTCCCGCGGGCGAACTTTGCCGAATTCCACGGCGCCGTTGTGGACGCGGCCAAGCCGGATCCCTGGAAGATCGCATTGGATCAGTTGGATCAAGCCCAGGGTGCGGAGGAACCGAAGCCATGAGGTTCAGCCCTCGACCGCAGACAAGTCGCTTGCTTTCCCCGCAATCCACGGTGCGGTCACGATGGATGCTCGTAACCAGCATCTTTACGGTGCTGTCCGCTGCGGGCTCAGGCCTGGCGCAGGGACCTCGAGTGATCTCGGTAAACGGCCAGCCCCCGGAACGTCGCGCGGTGCTCGTGGATATCGAAGAAGAGACCCGCCAACAGGATCCTAATCACGGCGGTAACCAGTTTCAGTTGACGGTTGAGCAGTTGGATTACTGGATCTTCAACAACTCGTTTGAGATGGCTCATGAAAATCATCAAGCTTTGATCGTGCTTGAGATCGCGCAGCTCGACGCGGCCTGCGACCTGTCTGCCGAACAAAAGCAGTTGTTGCAGCTTGCTGGTGCTGGCGAATTACAGCGGCAGGCGGACATCCGCACGGTTTTGCAAGCTCGTTATGCAGGTCGCACCTACGATCAAAACAAGGTAGGCGAAGTCTATCAAGAACTGCAACGGTATCAGAGCCTGTTGCACCGCCGCAGCCTGGATTCCAAGTCGTATTTACTGAAGTTGCTACCGTCCATTTTGGATCCATCGCAAACAGCTCGCTTTGAGGCCTGGCAGGAACAACGCCATCGGGCGGAATACCGTGCACAGATCGTTGGTGCGATCGCTGATATCGAAAAGCAAATCCCCCTGACGATCACACAGCGTGAGCGACTGTTCGAGTTGTTTGAAACGCAGACCCGCCCCGTCTCAGCCGCCGCTGCAGCGCAGCACATCAACCCCAGCGTTGGCCGCATGGCACAGCTGAACGATGTTCCCGCAGACGCGTTTCAGGCTTTTTTGCAACCACCGCAGTGGGAAATCCTGCAAACGATCTTTGGGGCGTGGCGAGGCTATGCGCGGGTGCTGCGGGAGCAGAATCTATTGCTCGACCCGTTACCACCTCCGGCCCAACGGGATGCTGCCGAGGATGCTGGAGAACCTCATAATGCCCCTCGCGAACAGGAGACTCCTCAGTGATACGGGTTTGCTTGCTCGGGGGGCTCTGCACCCTGTTAGCGGTTGCTCGCGGAATGCCTGCCGCGGCCCAAATGCCTGAAATCCGCTACGGCGAAGCGGTACCACGCGACGTCCGGCAAATTTATGAGGCCGGTTTGCAGTACCTGGTCAAATCCCAAGCAGAGGACGGCAGTTGGTCGGGCGGTGAACACGGCCCAGGCGTCACAGGGATGGCGATGATGGTTCTGCTCGCCTCGGGAGAAGACCCAAACTTTGGGCTCTATCGTCAGCCGATCCGCAAGGCGCTACGTAATATCATCAGTTCCCAAGATCCCGCCACCGGTTACCTCGGTTCGAGCATGTACCACCATGGATTTGGGATGCTCGCCCTGGCCGAGGCGTACGGCGTCGTCGACGAACGCGATCTGTGGGAAGGTGCCGCAACAGCAAGCTCTGGCCGCAGGAACCGTGCAGGGATTGGCGAGGCTCTGGAATTGGCGGTCCGCTGTGCTCTCACGTCGCAGCGGAAAAACCCGCTGGGTGCTTGGCGTTATTCGCCTGACGCAACCGATGCAGACACCTCAGTCAGTGGTGCGGTCTTGGTTGGGCTCCTGGCGGCCCGCAACGCCGGTATCGAAGTTCCCGATGCCGCAATCGATCGGGCAATTTCTTATTATCAGAAAATGACCTCCGGGGGCGGCCAAGTCGGCTACTCGGGCGGCCTCGGTGGGATGGGTGAATCACGTGCTCGCAGCTCGATCGCCCTGCTCTGCTTTCAAATCGCTCGCCGCAGCGACCTGCCACAAGCCAAAGCGACGGCGCGCTACCTGACCTCCGAACTCGAGGCGACGGGGCAGGATCACTACGCCGGCTACACCGAATACTATCAGGCGCAGGCCCTGTTTCAGGCCGACGAAGAAGCTTGGGAAAAGTGGAATCAGGCGCTGGTGCGGCGATTCAAGTCAACCCAGCTTCCCGACGGCAGCTTCCCAGGCAACTTTGGTCCCGCTGCCAGCACTTCGTTATCTCTGCTTGCGCTCGCGGTCAATTATCGCTTCCTGCCGATCTATGAGCGCTAATACGGGGCGCTCGTGAGTCTCATCTCGTCTGCTATCCACCGGAATCCGATCGTGTGTGATTCACAAGCCAACCCTGTAGCCACGTTCCTCGTGTCTCGCCCGTTTGTCATCGTGACCCTGAGCGTCACGTTTAACCTAGCCGCCGTTGTCGTAACATCGCCAGCTCGCGCGGCTGATCCGCAGGCAGTCGTCGCGGGCACGGGACGATTGGAATTGCACAATGACGGATTCGTGGTCGGGAAGTTGATCC
>CALELC010000134.1 GCA_937904535.1 uncultured Planctomycetaceae bacterium | reverse complement strand
AGCCGATCAGCTCAACCGGATCTCCGAGGAGCGGCACGGTGCGATCCGTTTGGGAACAGCTCATGAACTGGCGATGATTCGCCGCCTGTTCGCAGTGATGGGGATGGTGCCAGTCGGCTACTACGATCTGAGTGAAGCCGGCATTCCGGTGCACAGCACCGCCTTTCGGCCAGTCACGGACCAGGCGCTGCGGCGCAATCCCTTCCGCGTGTTCACGTCGCTGCTGCGGCTCGACTTGATCCCAGACGCGCCCCTGCGCGGCGACGCGGAAGAACTGCTGGCTCGCCGTGACATCTTCACGCCCGGTGTACGGCGTCTGATCGGTCGCTTCGAAGCTCAGGGCGGGCTCAATGCCGAAGATGCTGAGCTGTTTGTTCAGGAAGCGCTGGAGACTTTCCGCTGGCACCATGAAGCCACAGTCGATCAGGCCACCTATCAGCGTTTTCTGCAAACGCATCGCTTGATCGCCGACGTGGTCTGCTTTCGCGGACCGCACATCAATCACCTCACTCCGCGAACGCTGGACATTGACGCGGTGCAGCGAGAGATGCCGATTCGCGGCATCATTCCCAAGGCGGTGATCGAAGGACCTCCCAGTCGTCGCTGTCCGATTTTGTTGCGACAAACGAGTTTCAAGGCGTTGCAAGAGCGAGTGAACTTTCTCGCTGGCGATGCGCAATCACACCCTGGCAGCCACACCGCACGTTTCGGTGAGATCGAGCAGCGCGGCGTGGCGCTGACTCCCACTGGGCGTGCTTTATATGATCAGCTGCTGGATCAAGTGCGTGATGCAATTGTTCCCAGCGATGACGGCAGCAACGCCGCAGCTTATCGGTCAACGTTAGCAACGGTGTTTGAGCAGTTTCCTGACGATTGGGAAAGTCTGCGGAGGGAACGGCTGGCATATTTCTCCTATCGGTTTGCCTCTCCCGACGCGCGTCGCGCCGCGGGAGGTTGCGATCCGAGCAGACTCGAAGAGCTGATCACCGATGGTTTGGTGATCGCCGAACCGATTGTTTATGAGGATTTTCTACCCGTCAGTGCGGCTGGGATTTTTCAGTCAAACCTCGGCGATGAAGCTCGACAAGAGGTAGGACAGAACGCCAATCAAACGGCTTTAGAACGCGACCTCGGCGGCTCCGTCGCTGATCCGTTTGCCATCTACGAGCAGATCGAACAGGCATCTTTGGCCGGTCTCTTCTAGTCAAGCGGTCTCCACTTGCGGAACTCGGTAGCCGTGCTTGCTAGATTAGGGCCAGCGCATCGGCACTACGCCGATCGGACCACTTCTGACGCGGTTGCAAGACGAGGATGAGGCATGTGGCGAGCCAGCAGAGTAGCGGTTTGGATCGCTGGATTCATGTCGATGGTCGCGGCATTCCCAGCCGCGGCCGAAGACCCAGCGGTTGGCAGCCAGCCAAACATCGTATTCATTTTCAGCGACGACCAGTCCTTCCAAACGATCGCAGCCCATGGATTTGATGAAGTCCAGACACCGAATCTCGACCGATTAGCGCGTGCGGGAACGACCTTCTCACACGCTTACAACATGGGATCGTGGAGCGGGGCGGTGTGTATCGCCAGCCGGATGATGCTCAATAGTGGTCGCTCGGTCTGGCGTGCGCAGCGCGCCCATGCCACCGCCGAAGCCGAGCGACAAGCGGGGCGTTGGTGGAGCGAGTACCTAAAAGCGGCTGGCTACCGTACCTATATGACCGGCAAGTGGCACACGCCTGCCAATGTCCAGCGGGCCTTTGATGTCGTCCGCGATCCGCGGCCGGGAATGCCTACCGATACACCGACGTCCTACAATCGCCCGCCAGCGACTGGCCCCGACCCGTGGTCGCCGACCGATGTCGCGCAGGGTGGTTACTGGGCCGGCGGAACCCATTGGACCGAGGTAGTTGGCGAACACAGTGTCAATTTCATCCAGCAAGCCGCCAACGAAGACGCGCCCTTCTTCATGTACTTAGCGTTCAATGCGCCGCATGACCCACGGCAGTCGCCGCAGCGGTTCGTCGATCTCTATCCGCTCGACAAGCTGCGTATTCCGACCAGTTTTCTTGTCAACTATCCCTACGCGGATGCGATCGGTTGCGGGCCGTCGTTGCGTGATGAACGCTTGGCTCCTTTTCCACGGACCGCTGAGGCCATTGCGCGACACCGCCAAGAATATTTTGCAATCATCACTCATTTGGACGAGCAAATTGGCCGGATACTGGATGCGCTCGCTGCTTCGGGCAAGGCCGACAACACCTGGGTTTTCTTTACCTCCGATCACGGACTAGCGGTCGGTCAGCACGGGCTGATGGGCAAGCAAAACCAATATGATCACAGCGTTCGAGTCCCGTTCATCGTCGTCGGTCCGGGTGTGGAATCCGGGCGAGTCATTGATGAACCGATCTACTTGCAGGACGTGATGCCGACGACGCTTGCGTTCGCCGGAGTCCCAGCCCCGGACCACGTCGAGTTCCAGAATCTGCTACCACTCCTGCGCGGCGAACCGAGTCGATACTCAGCCATCTACGGCAGCTACCTGCAGCTGCAGCGAAGCATCCGCACGCAGCAGCACAAGCTGATCCTCTATCCCCAAGCGCAGGTTGTCCGCTTGTTCGACCTCCAACGTGACCCCGATGAGCGTCACGACTTGGCTGACCAACCGTCCAGTCGGCCGCTGATCCGCGAACTCTTCGCCCAACTGCGTGAACTCCAGCGTCAGTTCGATGACCCGCTGGAATTGACCTCCGTGTTTCCCGGTCTGATCGAAAATTGAACGAGTCGTTGCCGTTGGAACACGCTTCGCAGAAGCAGACCACGGCGATCGCCGAGTGAGCCACCGCACCCTGGTGCGCCTGCCGTCGAGCGATTCTCTCGGCAGCGGCGATTGCCGACTTCGTCTCCCCCATAAAAATGCAGGACCTCCAGAATGTTGAAATCCTTTCTCTGCAGTTTCGGTTTGTGTGTCTGCCTGCTAAGTGCCGCAGCGGGTTGCAATGACGTCGACGAAGGACAACCGGTGCGTCCGCAAACGAGCAACAACAGCACGCCCGGCGCGGAGTTCAATCCTTACGATCAACAGCCCAATCAGACGGCCCTGGATAACAACTAAGCTTCGCCGAGGCGCGGTACCAAGGGCTCAACCCTTGTCTGCGGTGGGAGATCGTGACCAAAGGCGGCTGATCCCCGCCCAGGGCTGGATCGGCAGCCGATGGCGCCACGCGTCGATTACCACGGCGAGCACGATGACCGCGCCGGTAATCAATCGCTTGAAGGGCTCCGTGGCGCCCACCTGCGCAAGTCCGGTTTGCAAGATCGCGATGATCAGCACCCCGAGAAACGTCCGGGTGACAGAGCCGCGTCCGCCCATCAGGCTCGTGCCGCCGATCACGACCGCAGCGATCGCCGCCAATTCCAGCCCCACGCCGGCATTGGGATCCGCAGAAGCCAACCGCGCCGTATGAAACACGCCGCCGAGCGCTGCGCAGAGGCCGGATAACGCAAACACGATGATCCGCGTCGGACGCGAATCAATTCCAGACATTTTGACGGCGCGTTCATTGGCTCCGATCGCGATGCAGTACCGGCCGAACACCATGCGATTGAGCACGAACTGGCCGATGCACACCGCGATTACCGCGATCACAAACGCAGTCGATACTCCGACCCCAGGCAGCGGTGTAGCCAGCGGCTCGACCGCTGCGCCGATGTATTTGGTTTGTGACTGCGTCACCAGATAGGCGCCGCCGCGAGCAATCTCCAACATTCCGAGCGTCACGATAAACGACGGGATTCCGGCGCCAACAATCACCGCGCCGTTCAATACCCCACACAGCAGACCTGCTCCTAAACATGCCAGCGCTGCCGTCCATAGCGGCCACTGCCAATCGACCATCACCACACCGAGCACCGCCGCGCTCAGCGCCAGGACCGAACCAACGGAAAGGTCGATCCCGCCAATTACGAGCACGAACGTCATCCCCACTGCGACCAGCGTCAGATCAGGAATCTGATTGGCGATCGTGGTCGCGGTTCGCAGATTCAAAAAGCGATCGCTCAAGCTGCTGAAGATCAACACCAGTGCTGCGATCACCAATAACATCCCGACGTACTCCAGTACCCCGGTGAGCCAGAATCGCCGCTCTGTAGCGGTCGATGCCGGCGCCTGTGATGAATGGTCAGGAGACATCAAGCGGACACTCCTCGGCGTGCAGGTATCCTTGGAAAGCTGCGGCCATCAATTTTTCCTCCGACCATTGGCCGCGTGGGAACTCCGCCGTCAATCGTCCTGCCGAAATGACCAAAATGCGATCGCATAATTCCATCAGCTCCTGCAAATCGCTCGATACGATCACGAGCGCTTTGCCACGCGCAGCCAACTCATCGAACTGCTCGTACAACTGCGCCCGTGCAGCGACATCGACTCCGCGAGTCGGTTCATCGAGCAGCAAAACCTCGGCATCGCGCAGCAGCCATTTCGCCACGACGACTTTCTGTTGATTTCCGCCGCTCAGCTCCTCAACCGGCTGCTCCACCGACTCACATTTGATGCTCAACTTGGCTGCCAATCGGTTGGCGTCGCTGGTTTCCAGCGCCCGATTGAGCGTGCCCCAACCATGACGCAGACGTTTGAGAAAAGCGATGCTGGTGTTCAAACGCACCGGCTTGGTCAACAGCAGACCGTCCTGTTTGCGATCTTCTGTCAGCATCGCAACACCGGCTGCCACGGCTTGCCGCGGATGCTCAAAGCGTCGCGGTTGTCGTTCTTCGCCGATCCACAGTTGCCCCGAATCGGCACGATCGGCGCCGAAGATCGCCCGCAACAACTCAGTTCGGCCAGAACCAATCAGCCCTGCGATTCCCAGCCGCTCGCCGCGCTGGACTGTAAAGCTGACGTCTTGAAAGGCGGGTGCACGGCTCAGCGATTCGACTCGTAATACCGGGGCACCCACGTACGACCGGTGGCGACGCGGTTCCGCAACCACGTCACCTACCATCTGGCGAACCATGTCAGCGACGCTCAGCTCGGACACCCGAGAAGTGCCGACCACTCGTCCATCGCGGAGTACAGTAGCGGTATCGGCGATCGCCCGTATCTCGTCGAGCCGATGACTGATGTAGATCATGCCCGTGCCGGTCGCCCGCAACCGGCGCAACTGAGCAAACAGACGCTCGATTTCTCGATCGGTGAGCGCCGCGGTCGGCTCATCGAGGATCAGGACCCGGCAATCGCGAGCCAGCGCCGCAGCGATTTCCACGAGCTGCTGTTGACCAACACCCAACGACTCAACCGGCGCCGTCGGCTGCACTTCGTCGAGCCCTACCCGCTGCAGCGCCTGCTGAGCATCACGATACAGCCGCTGCAGCGAAATGCACCCGAATCGTCGTGGCAACCGATTGAGGAACAGGTTCTCAGCAACCGAAAGTCCGGCCACGAGATTGAGTTCCTGTTGTACAATCTGCACGCCAGCCTGCTCGGCATCGCGTTTGGATGCAGGAGCATAGACCTGACCGCGCAAGACCATTTTGCCGGCGGTTGGCTGCACCAAACCGCTGATGATCTTTGACAGGGTGCTTTTGCCGGCGCCATTGGCACCGAGCAGTGCGCGGATTTCTCCTGCGGCTAGCTGCAGATCGACACCGGACAATACCGGAGAGGCGTAGTGCTTATCGATCTGATGTGCAGCGAATAAGATCGGCGCGGAGCCGCCGCTGGTCACGGCAGCGACTCCGCTGTGATCAGATCAACCGGCGTTTCCTTATCAGCCGGTTGCGATTCGCCCTGGAGCACCTGCAGCGCGTACTCGATGCCAAAAACTGCAAGTTCCCCACCATGCTGATCCGCGGTGGCCAAGATTTCACCGTCGCGGATCGCACGTTGGACGCCGCTGATGTTATCGAAGCCAACGATCTTCAGCTCACCGGCCCGGCCAGCTGCTTTGGCAGCAGCCAGTGCTCCCAGTGCCATGCTGTCGTTGCAGGCGAGGATCGCAGCGAGCTCTGGATGTTCGCTCAGGATCGCCGAGGCAACTTGGTTCGCAATGCCCATTTCCCACTGAGCCGACTGAGTTGCAACGATTTCGATTCCGGCCGCAGACATCGCTTCTTCAAATCCCTGGCGGCGCTGCTGTGAATTAAAAGATGTCGGAATCCCCTCGAGCACCGCCACCGGGTCGCCGGCCTGAAGCCGCTGCGCCAAGAACTCACCGACTTGACGCGCACCGCTACGGTTATCCGGTCCCACAAACGGGATCTCAGCGTTCGAACTCGCCAGCACTTCACGATCGAGTTTGTTGTCAATGTTGATGACAACTACTCCTGCAGCTTGAGCTCGTTTGAGCACCGGAACGAGCGCCTTGGAATCAGCCGGGGCGATCACAATGGCATCGACTTGCTGAGCGATCATCTCTTCTACCAGTGCCACTTGGCGTCCAAGATCACGTTCGTCTTTGATTCCATTGACAATCAGCTCGTACTGGTCGCTGTGCGCGGCCTGATGCTGTTGGGCTCCTTCAGCCATGGTCGCGAAGAACTCATTGGCGAGCGACTTCATGATCAGCGCGATCCGCGGCTTGCTGGCCCCATCGGATCGTGGCTCGGTGGCGCCACGGCAACCGGTTAAGCCCAAGAACAACAACAGCAACATCGCTGCGGCGCTGGTAACAAACGGCGATCTCTGGATAGCTGAGTGATTCGACATGATCTAGGAATGCTTGAAATTGTCTGAATGAGGTGTTTCGACTCGCGGTGCCCGTCAAGGTGCCAGCATGTCGGTCTCTGCCCCGACGCGCTGGCCATGTTCCAGAAGATGCAGCACCTCAGCACGTGTCGGCATCGCCTGCTGCGCCCCGCGGCGCGATGCGGCCAGCGCACCGGCAGCGCAGCCCCAATCGATCGCCTGCCGGACATCGCCGGTCTCCGCAAGTGCGACACCCAACCCCGCAGCAAAAGCGTCACCAGCGGCCGTGGAGTCGATTGTCGAAACGGCGAACGGAGCAATGGGCTCGCACGTCCCAGCCGGATTGCAGACGAGTGCACCGCGTTTGCCCCGGGTGATGACGACATGTTCAGCGCCGCCACCTCGCAATCGGCCAGCGGCCGCGATGGCGTCGTCCAGCGACGCAACCGGCAGACCGCTGATCGCCGCCGCCTCGGTCTCGTTCGGGCAGACGACATGCACCTTCAGGAGTTCAGGCAGCAGCGCACTGGGCGCAGGCGCGGGATCGAAAATGGTTAACACGCCCTGTTTGCGTGCAATCGCGATCGCCGCGGCCACCGTTTCTTGCGGGGTCTCCAACTGCACCAGCAGGACATCCGCAGCAGCGATTACCGCTGCGCAAGCGTCAACATCTGCGGGCGTTAGGTGCCCGTTGGCTCCCGGGATGACGACGATCGAGTTCTCGCCTTGCTCGTCGACACAGACGATCGCCACCCCACTGGAACAATTGGCTGTAGTAACAATGCGGCTCGTATCGATCCCTTCGTGGCGAAGGCTTTCGAGCAGTCGAACGCCGAAACCGTCATCACCGACCCGACCGATGAGCGTTACCCGAGCCCCGAGGCGGGCCG
>CALELC010000133.1 GCA_937904535.1 uncultured Planctomycetaceae bacterium | reverse complement strand
ACAGCGTGAAAAGATGTCGGAGATCCGCCGCCGACTCAATCGGATCGGCGATTTGCGAATCTCCGTCCGCAACCTCACGTCGCTCCGTCAAGGGGCAGCGGTCGATGTCGACTTCTCGATCACCGGTCCGACGATCGAAGGCCTGTTGGAGTTCAGCGACAAGCTGCTGGCTAAAGCCAAAGAGATGCCGGAGTTGACCGACACTCAGACTACGCTGCTGATCGACAATCCCGAGCTGGTGGTGAGCATCGACCGGGACCGCGCTGCGGCGCTGGGAGTCGATGTGACTGAGATTGCCACAACGCTGCGAATCGCGGTGGGCGGTGACGATCGCGTCTCTCGGTACCACGACAAGGAGTTCGACGAAGCTTACGACGTGGAAGTCCGCCTGGTGGGGTTGGACCGCAACAATATCGATGCGATCTCTCAGTTGTACGTGCGGACCAATACCGGTAAGCAGAACAGCGCCAGTGGCAGCGTCCCGATGACCTTGACGTCACTCTCCGCGCCCGAAGCTTACAGCTCGCCCGGTTTGACTCGTATCGATAATTTGGTTGACTTCAAGTTTGGACGCGATGCCTCGCGCATCGACCGCTTGAGCCGTCAAAAAATGGTCGCGATCCGTGGCAATGTCGCTCCTGGATATGGGTTGACCGACGGGATCGATGCGCTTTGGAAGGCTGCTCGAGAATTGGGAATCCCCGAAGGGATGAACATCCAAGTGATGGGGGGTGGTAAGGAACTCGACCGCACGCTGCTGGACTTCCGCTGGACGATCTTGATGTCGTTCGTGTTCATGTACATCGTGCTGGCCGCCCAGTACGAGCACATGGTCTATCCGCTGATCATCCTGCTCTCGCTACCACTGGCCATCCCCTTTGCACTCCTGAGTTTGTACTGGGGTGGGGAGACGCTGAACCTGTACTCAGCCATGGGTGTGTTGGTGCTGTTCGGGGTGGTGAAGAAGGCGGCGATTCTGCAGGTCGACCACACCAACACGCTCCGCGCCCGGGGAATGAATCGCCATGATGCGATCATGCTCGCCAACCGCGACCGCTTGCGTCCGATCCTGATGACCACGCTTTCCTTTGTCGCCGGCCTTTTGCCGCTGCTGATCGCCACCGGCCCCGGTGCCGAAGAGCGACGGTCGATCGCTGTGCTGGTGGTCGGCGGCCAGACGCTCTCGCTGGTGCTGACGTTGTTGGCCATTCCGGTGCTGTACACCTTCTTTGACGATTTCACCGGACTGTTCTGGAAGTCCAAGCCGGCTGAACCGGAACCGAGCACAGCGTCGCCGTCGGTGCCGACGGTCGAAGCTCAAGCCAGTTAGCAAGCCCGAGCGGTGCAGTTAGCGGAGCGAGCATTGATCGCTCCGCACGAGGTCCTCGGGGCTACCGCAAAGGTGCTTGACAAAAATTAGTATGGCGGCATATCATTTCCCCGTTCATCCATTTTCAGGGAAAAGCTGGGCGTGAAAAACGAGGGCCGCGTGACGATCACCGTGCGTCAAATCCCGGACTATCAGCGGCTGTGCGAATTGTCACGGCGGTTGCCGACGCTCGATCCCGAGGCGGTGTACGCGTTTGCCACCGCGCATGCTGTGGGCGTTGAAGTGGCAGCGGCCCTTCATAACAGTCTGGCAAAGCAGGGGATCAGCGAAGGTCGCCTGCGGATCTTGGCGATCTTGCTGGACCGGCCCGACGCCGCCACCCATTCCGAGTTGGCTGAGGAATCGGGCGTCACCAAGGGGACCATTACGGGACTGGTTGATGGGCTGGAACGGGAAGGCTACGTCCAGCGGCAGCCGGACGTTCAGGACCGCCGGATCAGCCGGATCTCGCTGACGCCGGCTGGTGAGGCGTATCTGGACCGGATTTTGCCGGATCATCTGACACGCCTATCGCGGGTCATGAGCGGGTTAACGGCGGCTGAACAGCGTCAATTGGTGACTTTGCTGCGTCAATTGCACGCTGGTCTACCAGCGTTGCTCGATCCCTAACCCTCACGTTTGTTCAGCCAGAACAATTTCTCTGCATGATCACTCCCGATTAGTATGGCGGCGTTCTATTGACCGGCAAACCAATTAAAGAGAATTTCGCATCTTTATTGTAAGTCGTGTTGGTCGTCTAACCGTGACGCCTCTACGACCGCAGCCTGCTCGCTAGCCCCATTCGCCTGCACCTTTCCGAGTTTTGATATGGCCGACGAAGCCCCTCCTGCTACCCGACACCGCCGGCGCGCCTTTCACGTGGTGCGTCAGATTCTGATTGCGGTGCTGGTGGTCGCTGTGTTGCCCGCAATTTACTTCTACTTTGCCGCCACGGACCACGCTCCGGCTCCGATCGAAGCGGCTGCTCCCAGTGGCCCGCTGCCGGTCAGCGTGCTCGTCGTGCAGCCTCGCGACGTGCCGATGGAAAACCGATTCCTCGCCCAAGCAGAAGCCTCGCAGTTGGTGCCGATCCGTGCTCGGGTCAGCGGTTATCTGCTGGAGCGGAGTTTCACCGAAGGGCAGCAAGTGGAGCAGGGGCAGATGCTGTTTCGGATTGACCCGGAGCCATTCGAAGTCGCTTTGGCCCAGGCCGACGCCCAGTTGGCGGCTTCGCAAGCTCGACTGCAGCGAGCTGAACAGCAACTGCAACGCGTCCAACGCCTGGTCGCTCAGCAAGCCGCTTCGGCCGATGAACTGGAACAGTGGCAAGAGGAACAACAGGTCACAGCGGCTGACGTCAAACTCCAACAAGCCCGGCTGGCGCAGTTCCAACTCGAACTCAGCTACACCGAGATCACTTCGCCGATTACCGGCATGATCGGCGAAAGCATGCAGGACGTGGGCAGCTACATCAGTCCCAGCGGCGAGTCGCTGCTGGCAACGGTGCGGCAGGTCGATCCGATCTACGTCCGCTATTCAGTCAGCGAGCAAGAGCTGCTGCAGTGGGAACGGCTGCAAAGCGAGGGGACGATCAGCGACACGTCGGTCGAGCAACTAGACGTTGAGATCATCTTGCCAGACGGACGTCGCCACCCGGAGACCGGCAAGATCAGCTTCATCGATGTGGCCGTTGATCCATCGACTGGGACCGCCGTTGTGCGGGCGACAGTGCCCAATCCCGGTGGCGCGCTGCGGCCGGGCCAGTTCGTGACGGCGCAGGTGAAGGGGGTCAATCGACTGGGAGCATTGATCGTCCCGCAGTCGGCCGTGATGCAGAATCCGACCGGCACCACCGTGTACGTGATCGATGGCCAGGGACTCGCTCAACTTCGTCCGGTCGTGCCGGGAGAGTGGCACGGCTCGGAGTGGATCATCAGTTCAGGGCTGGTCGCTGGCGATCGCGTGATCGTCGATCGCCTGATGCAGCTCCGCCCAGGAATGCCTGTCGAAGCGGTTGCTCCCGGCTCTCAACCAGCTGTGCAGCCGACGGCTGGCGGTGCCCCTGCGGCAGCCACTGATTCGGCCGCTCCCGCGAACGCTGCGTCGTAGGCTCAGCGGCACATCATTCCCTTGGACGCATTTCATCCGGAAACGCCCGCATGTTCTCCCGCTTCTTTATCGACCGGCCGATTTTCGCCAGCGTGCTCTCGCTGCTGATTCTGATCGCTGGGTCGGTCTCGATTTACGTGCTACCGATCGCTCGTTATCCCGAGATCACGCCGCCGACAATTCAAATCAACGCCGTCTATCCAGGAGCCGATGCCCAGACGGCGTCAGAAGCGGTGGCAGCGCCGATCGAACAAGAACTCAGCGGCGTGCAGAACCTGATTTATTATGACTCGCGTTCCGCCAATAACGGCGCGGTGACGATTACCGCGACTTTTGAGATCGGCACCGACCAAGACCTAGCGGCCGTTGAAGTTCAGAACCGCCTGGCAGTCGCGCAGCCGCGTTTGCCGGAAGAGGTCATCCGCAACGGAATCACCGTCGTCAAAAGCTCCAACAGCATCTTGGCGGTCGTCACACTCTCTTCCGAAGAAGGTCTCTATGACGAGCTGTACCTGAGCAACTACGCCACGATCAACCTGCTGGACCGGCTGCGCCGCGTCGAAGGGGTGGGCGACATGAGTGTGTTCGGGACCAAAGATTACTCAATGCGGGTGTGGCTCAATCCGGATGAGCTCGCCGTCAAAGGGTTCACGGTCTCCGACATCGCGGCCGCGATTCGCGAGCAGAACGCTAACTTCCCAGCCGGCACGATCGGCCAGCGTCCCAGCGGCAAAGAAGTTGAATTGACCCTGCCGGTTCTGACCCGGGGACGGCTCAACGAGATCACGGAGTACGAAAACATTGTGCTCCGAGCAGAACCCGATGGAACGGTGCTGCGGCTCAAAGATGTCGCACGGATCGAACTGGGGAGCCGCAGTTACGACCTGTTCGGCCGCGTGAACGGCAAGCCGATCACGTTGATGCTCGTCAACCTGCAGGTCGGTGCCAATGCGCTCAATACGATCGCCGGGGTTGAAGCTGCCATGAAAGAAGCAGCCCGTGATTTTCCTCCGGGAATGTCTTATGACATTCCTTATGACACCACTGAGTTCATCAGTGCTTCGATGACCGAAGTGGTTCACACGCTGCTCGAAGCGGTCGTGCTGGTGTTAGTCGTCGTGTTTATCTTCTTGCAGAGCTGGCGTGCGACACTGATCCCGCTGCTGGCGGTACCGATTGCGATCGTCGGCACGTTTGCGGGCATGTTGATGCTCGGGTTTACCATCAACACGCTGACGCTGTTTGGGTTGGTATTGGCGATCGGGATTGTTGTTGACGACGCGATCGTGGTTGTTGAGAACGTCGAGCGGATTATGCACGACGAAGGCTTGAACCCACGCGACGCGACCATCAAAGCGATGGAACAGGTCAGCGGCGCACTCATTGCGATCGTATTGGTGCTCTCGGCGGTGTTTGTGCCGGTCGCCTTCCTCGGCGGCCTGACCGGCCAAATGTACAAGCAGTTCGCGGTGACGATTGCAGTTTCCGTGGCGATTTCAGGGGTGGTGGCGTTAACGCTCAGCCCCGCCCTTTGTCGGCTGCTGCTCAAACCGACGCACGGCAAAAAGTTCATCCTGTTCCGCTGGTTCGATTCCGCGTTTGGCGTGCTCACCAATGGTTATGTCCACGGTGTGTCGACCGGCATTCGTTACACGCTGGTGACGGTCGCGATTTTTGGTGTGCTGTGCTTTACCACCTGGCGTCTGCAGCAACGCATCCCGACCGGCTTTTTGCCCGATGAGGATCAAGGCTATATCCTCGCGGCAGTGATGTTGCCTGACGGCGCGTCGTTGGACCGTACCGACGTGCTCACCCGCCAGGTCGAGCAGTTTTATATCGATCACCCGGCAGTTGCGAACGTCACGTTGCTCGGTGGTTTTGACATCCTCACCGGCGGCGCCAGCAGCACCAACGCGGCCACGATGTTCGTCACGCTCAAGCCGTTTGAGGAACGTCAGGATCCAGCGCTCAGCGCTCAAGCGCTCGTCGGCGCTACGTTCGGCACTTTCGGCATGGCGAAAGAAGGCATGGTGCTGGCGTTCAACCCGCCGAGCATTCCCGGCCTCGGCACCCGAGCAGGGTTTCAGATGGAATTGCAACAGCGCGGCGGCGGGACGGTCAGTGAGCTATTCAACGCCGGGAACCAGTTCAGCATGGCGGCGTCTCAGTCGTCCGAGCTCGAAGCGGTGCGAGGCACCCTGCGTGTGTCAGTGCCGCAGTTGTACCTCGACCTCAACCGCGACAAAACCAAGATGATGGGCGTGCGGGTAGCCGAAGTGTTCGAGACATTGCAGGCATACCTCGGTGCGTTGTATGTGAACGACTTCACCAAGTTCGGCCGGATCTGGCGAGTGCAAGTGCAGGCCGAACCCGAGTTCCGCGATAGCCCTCAACAAGTCGGACGGATCTACGTCCGCAACAACAACGGCCAAATGGTACCGCTCTCCGGTGTCGTCGACACCAGTTACCGCGCTGGCCCCAACGTCGTCAGCCGCTTCAACGGCTATCCGTCCATCCAGATCACCGGCGCCCCGGCGGAAGGGATCAGCAGTGGCGCTGCCATTACCACCGTGGAACAACTGGCCGCCGATGTGCTGCCGACTGGTTACGGCTTTGAATGGAGCGGAGCCACGTACCAGGAAATCAAGGCCGGTAACCAAGCGCCGATCGTGCTGGCATTCGGTTTGGTGATCGTCTTTCTGGTGCTCGCCGCCCAGTACGAGCGGTGGTCGCTGCCGATCGTCGTGCTACTGGCGGTGCCGCTGGCGGTGCTCGGGGCACTCGTAGCCATCTCGCTTCGCGGTTTGGCTCAGGATATCTATTTCCAAATCGGTCTGCTGACCCTCGTCGGTCTGGCGGCGAAGAACGCGATTTTGATCGTCGAGTTCTGCATCGACCTCGTGCGTCAGGGACACACCCCGCGCGATGCGGCGATTGAAGCTTCACGACTGCGGTTTCGCCCAATCGTGATGACCTCGTTAGCCTTCATCCTCGGCGTGGTTCCGCTGGCGCTGAGCAGCGGTGCAGGGGCCGCCGCTCGGCACTCGATCGGTACCGGTGTGATCGGCGGGATGCTCGCTGCGACCTTCCTAGCGATCTTCTTTGTTCCGGTGTTCTTTGTGCTCGTGCAGTGGATGACGAGTTGGGGTGCGAAGCCAGCGAAACCTACCGCTCCTGCGCAAAGCTGATCAACCAGCGAGATCCTTGCCTTGGCCGCTCCATTGAGCGGCCAAGGCCGAAACTGTGAAGCAGGCGCTGCTGAGCGAAAAGTTTTGTTCGGCACGCTGTCGATTTCAGTCTGCGGCGTTCGATAATGCAGCGAGAGATCGATTAACAGACAGATCGGTCCGTTCACTGGAGTGCAGGAGTTTCAGCGATGCGCGTGATGGTAATGGTTAAAGCCACGAAGAGTTCGGAAGCTGCACAAATGCCGGACGAAAAGCTGTTGGCGGCGATGGGAGCGTACAACGAAGAGCTCGTCAAAGCCGGTATTATGCTGGCCGGTGAAGGCCTGCATCCCAGCTCGCGCGGCGTACGGATACAGTTTTCCGGCGATCAGCGTTCGGTCGTCGATGGCCCCTTTGCCGAGACCAAAGAATTGGTAGCCGGGTTTTGGCTGTGGAAGGTGGACTCGATGGAACAAGCGATCGAGTGGGTCAAGAAATGCCCCAACCCGATGCCTGAAGATTCCGAAATCGAAATTCGCCCCGTGTTTGAAGCCGAGGATTTTGGCGATGAGTTCACGCCCGAGTTGCGAGCACAAGAAGATCGGCTCCGTGCCCAGCTCGAGCAGCAGCAGTCGCTGGCGTAGCGACTTGGCAAGCGTCGCACCGCAATCGTGAACAGGATCGAATGACAACCGTGTCGTGATTGCCGTAGCGGCAAGCTGAAAATATGTCGCCGCTGATAGAGGCGGTGGCCGACGCAGCCGTTGCCGTTGGCTCTGCGAATTGACTACATTTTCCATTCGCAACATTTTCGGACCGTGACGTCCGAGATCATCCAACCAGGCGGCTCGGATCATTTTCCAGTCGTCAGCGAACTGGAGTTTATCTCACCTTCGCCGAGACCTGAACCGCATGTCAAGTGAACCGCTGATCGCCGTGTTTGTCGATTTTGAGAACTTGGCGATCGGTGTGCGTGGGATGAAAACCGGCGGTTTTCAGATTCGTCTGGTGCTCAAACGGCTGCTCGAAAAGGGCCGGATTGTCTACAAACGGGCGTACTGTGACTGGACCAACTATGCCGAAGCGCTGCGTGATTTTCACGCTCAAGGGATTGAGCTGATCGATATCCCGCAGAGCAAGATGAGCGGCAAGAACAGCGCCGACATCCGCATGGTCGTCGATGCGATGGACCTCTGCTACTCCAAGCAGCACATCGATGTCTTTGCACTGCTGTCCGGCGACAGCGACTTTTCGCCCTTGGTCTCGAAGCTCAAAGAGAACAACAAGCGAGTCATCGGCTGCGGCGTGAAAAGCTCAACGTCGAACCTGCTGATCGCCAACTGCGACGAGTTCATCTATTACGACGACCTGATTCGCGTGGTGGATCAGCCTGCGGAGCCGACCGATCGCAGTCGGACTCGGCCCAAGAAGCAGCACGCGGTCGACCAGTTGATGGAGGTGTTGCAATCGGTCGAGCAGGACTGGGACGTGGTCTGGGGATCGGCGCTCAAACAGGCCGTTCGCCGGGTGTTTCCTGGGTTCAACGAAGGCTATTACGGCTATTCCAACTTCTCGGAGTTGTTGCAGGACCTCGCCGCGGATGGGCTGATCGACATTGAGTACGACGCCAGCCGAGGCAACTACCAGATTCGTCGGCGGCGCCGCGGCACAGGCAACTCTCGCTAGAATCGAGGGTGCTTCCCATGTCTTGGTTGCTGTCCGCGTGGTTCGGGGAGCGCAATGGGCGTGGCCCATCAAAGCAGCTACCGAATAGTTGAGGCATCGGACGCCTAACCCGCCGTTCTTCCCGTCACGCCCGTCGTTTCTTAGGGGCGTGCCACCCGCCGCAGGGACGTGCTACCCGCAGAGTTGACTCGCGACTTGGAGAGTTTTCGCGTTCGCAGCAATACCGTAGCAAACAATTGCGAGCATGGACGTGACGCTAGGCGAGGATCCGGTAACGTGGGCTATACTGGCGGCTTCAGGGACGATGTCCTCGCCCAAAATCACACACCCTCTCTGCCTCTCGGCTTGACCTGCTAACCGCCGCCCGCTGCATGATTCTACGCGCGATCGTTTTCTGTCTGCTGCTAGGGCTCTGGCTACCGCCGACGACCGCGGCGCGGTTCATCGTCGTTGTACCGCAAGCAGCAGACGCGAAGCGTGGCGACTTTTCGACGACGGTCGCGGAGCGGGCGGCACGGCCGCCGGTCGGCGGCAAGTCGTCTGATTCGCTGTGGCTCGACTATCTAGCCGCCTGGCAACACCATTTCGAGGATCCCACGGATAGGGCGATCCGGCAGCGACTGGGGTTGCCGGCCACTGAGGCGGTAGCTGTCGAAGTCAGTGATGGGGCGACGGTCGCCCGCGGGCTCGCGCGGACCGTCCGCGCCCGCTGGAATCAGCCGCTGCGAGTGGAGACCGAGCATTTTTTGATTCTCGCCGATGTGCCGCGCGAGGCGGCGGTCGAGATCGCAACCGATCTGGAGCGCTATTTCGCCGTCTGGACTCAATTGTTCTTCCCGCTGTGGAAAGACCGACAACGCTGGGATCAGGCGTCACGGCGGCAAGCGGCCCGCGGGACGGTGCTGGGTGCAAAGCTGCGGGTTGTGGTCTTCCGTGACCCCGATCAATATGCGGCAGCGCTGGCGGCCGAAGGTCCGGCGATCGGTCGCTCTACCGGGTATTACTCCAGCTCGGCCCGGCTGATGTTTTTGCGGCAATCCCGCAGCGGCGAGGCCACGGACGAGGCGTTGGCAACGCGGTACCACGAGTTGACGCACCAGTTGCTTGCCGAGGCGACGGAATCACGCCTGCGGGTCCCGCCCGGCGAACGGCAAGATTTTTGGCTGCTCGAAGGAATCGCCTGCTACATGGAATCGACAGCCATCGAAGGCGGATTCGCCACGGTCGGCGGCTGGGAGTCCTCGCGGTTGCAGTTTGCTCGGCACCGGGCACTGGTCGTCGGTGAGATGCTGCCCTTGGAACAACTGCAATCGCTCGGCCGTCAGGCGTTTCAGCGGCACAGCGAATTAGCACAGTTGTACGCATTCGCATCTGCCTACTGTCATCAACTGATCGATCGCCATGACGGTGAAGGACTGATCGACGTCCTCAGCCGGCTAGCGAAGCTGTATCAGGTCCGG
Organism: uncultured Planctomycetaceae bacterium; assembly: GCA_937904535.1. Taxonomy (GTDB): domain Bacteria; phylum Planctomycetota; class Planctomycetia; order Pirellulales; family Pirellulaceae; genus UBA6163. Next base: position 2,977 of record CALELC010000133.1, on the reverse strand, counting down.
TTCTCAGGCGCGCCGTCATCCAACCCGGAGCAGAGCGATTTGGTTGAGTACCTGCGACTGGACGAGGCGCGGCTGACACCCGTGGGCCGCGGCAATTTAAGTGATCTTTGTCTGGCCCGTTGCCCGCTGACATCCGCTTCCCTCGGTCGCATCGCGCCACAACCCTCGCTGCAGTGGCTCGACCTGACCGGGCTGCCAGTGCAGACTGCCGATGTGGCGCGACTGTGCACGAGCTCGGCGACGCTGCGCCAGCTCAGCTTGGAGGCAACGGCGATCGATGATCACTTGGGACCGTGGCTCAGCGAAGCGGAAAGCTTGCAAGAACTCGATCTCAGCTGGACGCAGGCAGGCGACGCCTGTGTGGCCAGCTTGCCAGCAACCGTCCCGCTCGAGACGCTGTGGTTGACGGGCTCGCAGGTCAGCGATCGATCGCTGGAACGCATTGCCGCCATCAAGAGTTTGCAGCGGGTCGACCTGCAGCGAACCGCGGTGACCGCCGCCGGGCGTCAACGTCTCCGTCAACTTCGTCCCGACCTCACACTTGATCCGCTTGAACTGGTGGCCGCTCCGTGAACGAATCGCTGCCTCGCGTCTTTAGGGTACAACAACATTTTGCATCCGACGCCATCGCTGATGTCGCCGCCGCGGTACGAGCCGCGATCGCCGCTTCGTCATTGCCCCAGCGTCTCCACCCTGGGCAGTCGGTAGCACTCGCCGTCGGCAGCCGCGGGATCAACCAGTTGCCGACCATCGTCGCTGCCGTAGTTGAAGCGGTGCGGGAACTCGGAGGTGAGCCCTGGATCGTGCCGGCGATGGGCAGTCACGGCGGGGCGACTGGACCGGGTCAGGCAGGCGTGCTGGCCGAGTACGGTGTAACTCCCGAAACCGTTGGCTGTGAAATCCGGGCGTCGATGGAGGTGCGAGAGCTGGGGCGCACGCCGAGCGGTGTGCCGGTGTACTTCGACGCGCTCGCCGCCGAAGCCGATCACGTGATGGTGATCAATCGCATCAAGCCGCACACACGAATCATCGGCCCGTATGAGAGCGGCGTGGTCAAGATGATGCTGATCGGGTTAGGAAAGCATCGCGGCGCTGCCGAGTATCACCAAGCGATGACACGGCAGCGATTCGACGAACTGGTGGCTCAGGTCGCACCGCTGATCCTGCGAAGCACGCCGATCTCACTTGGACTCGCGATCGTTGAAAACGCTTACGACCAAGTCGCGCATGTCGAAGCGATGGAACCAGAACAGATTCTGAGCCGTGAGCCTGAACTGCTGGACAAAGCGCGAACGATGATGCCGCGGCTACCATTTGCGGATGCCGATCTGGTGATCATCGACCGGATCGGAAAGAACATCAGCGGCAGCGGCTTGGACACGAACGTGGTTGGACGGAAGTTCAATGACAAGCTGGCCGGTGAGCACGAATGGCCCAAAGTTCATCAGATCTACGTGCGTGGGCTGACGGAGCAATCGGCCGGCAACGCCGCGGGGATCGGCATCGCCGAATACTGCCGCAGCCAGCTCGTGCGTGAGATGGATGTTGAAAAAACGCGGATCAACTGTCTGACGGCGCTGCACATCACCGGAGCCGCGATTCCCGTGCACTGGGAAACCGATCGCGAAGTGCTGCAGGTCGCTGCCGGACAGTCGGGACGACAATTGCCCGAGCAGCTCCGCTGGATGTGGATTCCGGACACGCTGCATCTGGGCGAAGTGATCTGCAGCGAAGCGTATTTGGCCGAGACCACCGGGCGTGAGGATCTGAGTATCATCGAGCCGCTGGCCGAGCTGCAGTGGGATGCCGCCGGCCAACTCGTGGAAGCCTTCCCCTAACCGACGGCAATTGAACATGCAACGTTTGACACACCTCTTGCTCGGTCTGCTGGTCGCGCTGGCGATTTTCGCCAACCGCGCCGCAGCCGAAATCCCGTTTGCAGACGGCGACCGGATCCTCGTCTTGGGCGACAGCATCACCCAAAACGGTCATTATGTCGCGCTCGCCGAAGCCTACCTGTGGGCCGCCTATCCTGATCGCAATCTCAACATCATCAACGCGGGGCTGAGCAGCGAAACGGTCTCGGGCATCACGGAGCCAGTCCATCCCTACCCGCGGCCCAACGTTCACAGCCGCTTGGCCAAAGCGCTGGAACTGAGCAAGCCCAACTGGGTGATCGTGTGTTACGGGATGAACGACGGAATCTATCACCCGGCCTCGCCGCAAATCCTCGAAGCCTATCGGGAGGGCATGCAGAAGCTAATCGAGCGAGTGGCCGAGCAAGGCGCCAAACTAGTGCTGCTGACGCCGCCGTCGTTCGATGTTCAGGCGCCGCCGGTCCAAACACGCTTGGCGGAGGTCACCCAAGACGAACCGTACGGCTATCGCAATCCATTCCCGGAGTACGACCAGACCCTGGTCCAGCTCGGTGAGATCGTCAAATCGCTGCAGTCGCACGAAAGTGTGGATCGCGTGATCGACGTGCATCAAGCGACGGACACCTACCTGAAACGGGTTAAAGCGGCGAACCCGCAGTATGCCTATGGCGACGGCGTCCATCCGCCAGCAGACGGTCACCTGGCGATGGCGCTGGGGCTGCTCGCTGGGCTGGGTTGTGATTCCCAAGATGCTCAAAGCAAGCTGCAACAACTCACCGGACTGCAACCGGCCGACCAAGCGGGCGAGGTCACGCCAGCTCAGCAGCAATTCCATCAACGGTTGTTGAGCCGATTCAACCACCGTTCCACCGCTTACCGCCAGGCGATCGGCTCGGATAAGGCGGCAAAGGCCGACGCAGCGGCGCTGCTAGATGTGGATGCAATCGCCACGTCGGCAGAAGCAGAACTGCGTTCGCTCATTTCCACCGCGATCGTTGCGAGCGAAGAAGCACCGGTCTATGCCAAGTATGCCGAGGCGGCGGAAAAACGCTGGGCCAGCGAGATGGCGCGCATCGATAAACTGAACGAGACCGAGACAC